>JANXWI010000474.1 GCA_025351205.1 Deinococcus sp. | reverse complement strand
CAATGCTCATCGAGACGATAAAGATGACCACGTAGATCAATTCGATCAGGCGAATATTTTTCCAGGCGCGTTCCCGGTTGTTCTGTGTCATAACAGCCCCTTTTGGCATGGCAACTCCTGTTGGGCGGCTGGCCTGCCGCTCCTGAATGTCAAGATATCTTGACTCAAGGTACGCCCTCTTCGACCAGATGTCAAGAGAATTTGACATCACCCATCAGATTTAAGCCGCAAAAAAGCGCCCCAGCCGAAGCCAGGGCGCTCTTCTCTAAACTCTTAAGCCAGAATCTGCTGCGGTGCCCTCGCGCCGCGCTCGAAGCTCAGGCCCGACTCGCCGAGCAGCACGCGCACCTGTTCGCCGTCGTCGTTGCCGATCAGTTCGAGGGCCAGCGGGTCCTCGATTTCCTCGCGCACCAGCGTGCGCAGCTGCCGACTGCTGCCGGTGGCGTGCTTGGGGCTGCGGGCCTTGAGCTTGCCCACCAGCCATTCGGCGATGCCGGGGTCGAAAGTCACGTTCAGCTCGCGGCTGGTCAGCTCCTCCTGCATCTCGCGCAGGAGCTGCGCGGCCACCCGCACCAGTTCCTCCTCGCCCAGCGGACGGAAGCGGATCACCTCGTCGAGGCGGTCCAGAAACTCGGGGGTGAAGATGTGCCGCAGCGGCATGTTGTTGTCGGCGGTCACCGGGCTGAACCCGGCAGTCGGGTTGACGTTGAAGCCGGTGTTGCTGGTCATGATGATGATGGTGCGCCGGAAATCGACGGTGCGTCCCAGCCCGTCGGTCAGGCGGCCATCGTCGAGCACCTGCAAAAAGGCGTTGTAGATGTCGGGGTGCGCCTTCTCGATCTCGTCGAGCAGGATGACGGAAAACGGCTGGCGGCGCACGGCCTCGGTCAGCCGCCCGCCCTGCTCGTAGCCCACGTAGCCGGGGGGCGAGCCGATCAGCTTGCTGACGCTGTGGGCCTCCTGAAACTCGGACATGTCTACCCGGATCAGGGAACGTTCGCTGCCGAACAGGCTGGTCGCCAGGGCCTTGGCGAGGTGGGTCTTGCCCACGCCGCTCGGCCCCACGAACAGGAAGCTGGCCGCCACGCGGGTGCGCCCGCCCAGGCCCACGCGGGCGCGGCGCAGCGCGCTGCTCAGCGCCTTGATGGCTTCGGGCTGGCCGTACACCTGATTGTCGAGCGTGGCTTCCAGGTCGGCCAGCTGCGCGGCGGTGTCTTCCGAGTACACGCCGCCCATGCTGTTGATGACGCTCTCGATGTCTTCACGCGTGACGTAGGGTTCGCCGTCCGCGTTCTCGGCAATCGGCAGGCCCAGACTCATGTTCAGCCTCACGCGGCTGGCGGCCTCGTCGATCAGGTCGATGGCCTTGTCGGGAAAGTTGCGCCCCGGCAGGCTGCGCTCACCGATGCGGACGGCCAGCTCCAGCGCGGCGTCCGGGATCTGGATGCCGTGGTGCTCCTCGTAGCGGCTGCGTAACCCCTTGAGAATCTCGATGGTGTCGGCGGGGCTGGGTTCCAGCACGATCACCGGCTGGAAACGGCGTTCCAGGGCGGCGTCCTTCTCGATGTAGCGGTGGTATTCGCCGGTGGTCGTCGCGCCGATCACCTGAATTTCGCCCCGGCTCAGGGCGGGCTTGAGGATGTTGGCCGCGTCCAGCGTACCTTCCGCGCCGCCCGCGCCCACCAGCGTGTGCAGCTCGTCTATGAAGGCCACGACCTTGGCCTGCCGCAGCTCCTCGATAATCTGGCGCAGCCGCTCCTCGAACTCGCCCCGGTACTTGGTTCCGGCCACCACGCCGCTCAGGTCGAGGCTGATCAGGCGCACGCCCGCTAGGTTCGGCGGCACGCGGTTCTCGTGAATGGCAATCGCCAGCCCCTCGACGATGGCCGTCTTGCCCACGCCGGGGTCGCCGATCAGGACGGGGTTGTTCTTGGTACGCCGGGTCAGGATCTGCGTCACGCGCCGTATTTCCTCGGCGCGGCCCACCACCGGGTCGAGCTTGCCTTCCTTGGCCTGCTTGGTCAGGTCGCGGCCATACTCGTCCAGGAACGGGGTTGCAACAGGCTTGGGAGCCTTCTGGCCGTCGGTCTGGGCGAGGACGCGCCAGCGGATGGTGTCCACGTCCTTGGTCAGCTCCTGAAGGATGCGGAAGGCCACGCCGTCGCCCTCGCGGATGATGCCCAGCAGAATATGCTCGGTGCTCGTGACCTGGGCGCCCAGGGTGCGGGCCTCGTGCGAAGCCAGTTCCATCACCCGGCGGGCGCGCGGCGTGATGCTCGGGGCGTCGTTCAGGCGATTGCCCTCGCCGCGCCCGATGATCTCTTCCACTCTGCGGCGCAGGCCGTCGAGCGTCGCGCCGAATTCACCCAGCAGGCTGGCAGCGGTCCCGCCCTCGCGCATCAGGCCCAGCAGCAGGTGTTCGGGGCCGACCATCGCGTGGCCGAGGCGGTTGCCCTCCTCGCGGGCGTAGTGAAAAACGAGGCGTGCGCGGTCGTCGTATCTGTTCATGGACTCCCCCTGGCCGTGGACCTGGCCCACATCGTCCGTGACGTAAAACTGAAGAGAGCTAAAAGGCAACGGGAATTCCGGGCAACTCGGACTGGGCAACTCGGGGCGGGAAAGCTTCTGGGATGCAAAACTCGGAACAGGGACGGCCCTGGCGTGACCTGGGATACGGGAAGGAACGGTTGCGTCTGGCCTGCGGTGATTCTAGAGGATAACTGGCTGAGATCAGCGCGTCATGCCTCACCATTCCAAAGCAACCAGAGACGTGCCGATCAGAGGGAACCGGGAGGGGCCGCCCCCGACCATCGCTTCCAAAGCAACCAGAGACGTGCCGATCAGAGGGAACCGGGAGGGGCCGCCCCCGACCATCGCTTCCAAAGCAACCAGAGACGTACCGATCAGAGGGAACCGGGAGGGGCCGCCCCCGAC
>JANXWI010000410.1 GCA_025351205.1 Deinococcus sp. | reverse complement strand
CTCCCGGCAGGCTGGCCCTGGCAAACGGGCGTGAGGTGCTGCCGCTCAGCGAGCTGCCGGGGGGCCTGCATCCGGCCAATGCGGCGGCGGCGCTGCTGGCGACGGGGGCCATGATGGAGCGTCTGGGCCTGCCGCTGAATCTCTCGGTACTGGCCGACACGCTGCGGCAGGCCACGCCGGTCCCGGGCCGCTTCGAGACGGTGCTGCGCTGGCGCGGGCTGCGCTTCGTCGATGACAGCATCGCCACCCGCACCATCGCGGTCCAGGCGGCGCTGGAGCAGGCCACGCCGCCGATTGCCTGGCTGGTCGGGGGCCGAGACAAGGGCGCGCAGCTGGAGCCGCTGCGGCAGGCCGCCCAGGGACGGGTGGCGCGGGTCATCGGCTTCGGGGAAGACGGCGAGAAGTTTGCCCGCGCACTGGGCCTGCCCTTCCTGCTGGTGAGCGGCAATGGGGGAGAGGAGGTCATGCACAGCGCCGTACAGGCCGCCGTGGGCATGCTCAGCCTGAGCGGGGAGCCGTCCGGAACGGTGCTGCTCTCGCCCATCGGCACCAGTTTCGACCTGTACCGCGACTACGCCGAGCGCGGTCAGGCGTTCACACAGGCGGCAAGAGACGTGGTGGCCCAGCTTGAATTGGAAGCGGTACAGGTGGCCCTGTGAGTCTGAATCTGGTGCTCGCCCAGGTGATTTTGCTGATGCTGGGTCTGATCGGGGTGGCGACGGCTGCGCCGGACATGATTCCGGACCACGCCTCGAAGGTGGTCATCGCGCTCCTCGTGACCTTTGCGCTCTCGCGTCTGCGGCCCAGGGCCTTTCTGAGCATGGGCACCTTCGTCTGGGCGGTCACGCTGATTCTGCTGGTGCTGGTGCTGGTGTTCGGCGTGGGCACCGAACTCTCGCCCGGCGTCAAGCGCTGGCTGCGTATTCCCGGCTTCCAGTTCCAGCCCTCCGAGTTCGCCAAGCTGGGCCTGATCCTGCAACTCGCCAGCTTCTTTGCCCGGCGCGGGGTGCAGCACAAGCTGCTGAGCGCCACCGTCATGATCGGGCTGAGTACCGTGCTGGTGCTGCTGGAACCCGACCTCGGCTCTACGGTGCTGATCTTCGCGCTCGGCTTAGTTCTCATGTACGCGGCGGGCGTCAAGCTGAACAACATCGGCGGGCTGCTGCTGGGCATCGGTCTCATGGCGCTGCCGTTTGTCAGCGTCTATCTGGAGCGCCACCCGTATATTCTGGCCCGCTTCCAGACCCACACCCAGCCTGGCGCGGCGCAGGTGGGCCTCGACCAGATCGGCAAGGCGCACCGCGACCTGAACTACGGCGGCTTCTGGGGCCAGGGTCCGGACGGGCCGCGCTACCCCTACTTCGCCGACCACACCGACGCTGTGGCCGCCACGGTGGGCTTTTCCAACGGGCTGCTGGGCGTCACCATGATGATCTTCGCCTACTGGCTGGTGGTCAGCGCGGCGCTTCAGGTGGCCGAGACGGCCTCGCGCGTGCGGCCCATGACGCCGCAGATTCACGGGGCCAGCATCCTGGCGACGGGGGCGATGTTCATGGTGGTGGGGCAGGCGTTCGTGAATCTGGCGGTGGTGGCGGGCCTCTTTCCGGTGACCGGCGTGCCGCTGCCGCTGGTCAGCTACGGTTTTTCCAGCATGCTCACCATGAGCGCGGCCCTGGCGCTGATTCACTCGGCGCTGCGTGAGGTCAGGCGGCATCTGCCCCAGGAAGAGACTTCAGAAGTGAAGCCCGGCGAAGAGGCAGAGCTGCCCACCGGGGCCGCCGCCTCGGACTGAATCTCGGTGGGCAGGCGGCCTTGCCGCTAGACTGGCGACCGATGAAGCGAGTGGTGCTGGCGACGGGCGGAACAGGCGGACACATCTACCCGGCGGTGGCGACGGCCCGCGAACTGACCCGGCGCGGCTACGCGGTCTCGCTGCTGGGGCAATCGGGCGGCATGGAAGAGAGGGTGGCCGCCGAGGCGGGGCTGGAGTTTCACGGGGTGCTGGCCGGCAAGTTTGCCCGCAGCGCCAGCGGCCTTGACCCCCGGCAGGCCCTGAAGGCGCTGCGGGGGCTGGCCCAGGCGCGAAGGTACCTGAAACGCCTGCGTCCCGGTGTGGTAGTGGGTTACGGCGGCTTCGCCAGTTTGCCGGGGGTGCTGGCGGCCCAGTCGCTCGGCCTGCCCACCGTGCTGCACGAGCAGAATGCCCGCCTGGGCCTGACCCAGAGACTGGCCCTGCGCCGCAGCAGGGCGATTGGCACGGCCTACCCCGAGGTGGCCGGACTCAAACCGCAGCTCGCCACGCTGGTGGGCATGCCGGTGCGCGAGGAGTGGCTGCTGCGCCAGGAGGCCAACGCCCGGCTGGGCCTGCAAGACGGGCCGCTGACCATCTTCGTCATGGGCGGCTCGCAGGGCAGCGTGGCCCTCAACAGCGCTGTGCCGGGCGTGCTGCGCGAGGTGCTGGGCGCGGCGGGGTTGTCGCCTGACGACGGCGTGCAGGTGATTCATTCCACCGGGCCGCGCTGGCTGGGCGAGGTGCTGCCGCAGGTGCAGGGTCTGGGCTGGTACAGAGCGGTGGGCTACCTGGACTCGGTGGCGGCGTGGTCGGCCTGCGACCTGGCCATCACGCGGGCGGGCACGAGTACGCTGGCCGAGGCCGCGTTTTACGGCGTGCCGGTGATCATGGTGCCGCTGCCGGGCAGCGCCGAGGACCATCAGCGTTTCAATGCCCGTTCGGTGCAGGCGTCGGGGGCAGGCCGGATGGTCGAGCAGGACGCCATGAGCCGTGAACTGGGAGGCGTGGTGTTAGAGTGTCTGGACGCGGAGGTGCGCGCTACCATGCAGCGGGCGGCCAGGGGCCGTTCCCCGCAGGGCGCGGCTTCTCGCCTCGCCGACCTCGCAGAACTGCATTTCCGCTGAGGTGCCGCCTGTATCTTCATGGGGTCCCAGGTGTATTTTGTTGGCGAACGACCTTTTCTTGTTTTGCACGGCTGACCCGAAACACCCCCAAGCACATGACCAAGCCCCTACCCCATTCCCAGTCTCTGCCAGATCAGTCTCTGCCAGATCAGTCACTGCCAGATCAGTCGCTGTCGGGCGCCCCAGGTGTGCTGCCAGCAGTGAAGCTGTCCTTGTCTGTCCAGGCCCCGGCGGTGAGCGGCACCCACTTTCACCTGATGGGCATCGG
>JANXWI010000401.1 GCA_025351205.1 Deinococcus sp. | reverse complement strand
ACATGCAGGACCGCCGCGTTCGCCAGAGCCAGAAAGCCGTGAATCTCCTGCTGCCGCTGTGCCGACCCAGGCAGATTCACCCGCAGGCTGCGCGGCCCGCCTGGCGTCTCGACCCGCGCCACCGCGTCTCCAAGCGTCCTGAGCATGACGAACTCGCAACTCTCCAGCCCGTAGGGAGGCAGCGCGGTCCGTATCCAGTCTTCCTGCGTCAGTCTCATTCCCTGTTCTGCCCGTCCTCGTCGATGTTCACCAGTCCTTCGACGCGCTCGGCCCATTCCGTCTCGCCCAGCGCCTTCAGAGCGCGGCTGGTGCGTGAGGTTCCCGCCGCATCTATGGTGCCCGCGTTCCAGCCCGCGATCAGCATGGCGCAGCCCTGGAGCGCCTCTGTGACCTGCTCCCTGTGGAACATGGCCGCCAGATTGCCCGTCTGCGGCGGACTGCTGGCCTGTGCCCGCTGCTGCACGCTCATCACGACCTGCATGAACACCTGATCGTACTTCTTGCGGTCTTCAGGGGAAATCTGCTTGCCGGGCGCCGGAGTGGTCATGAAGCCAGTCTAGCGGAGGCGTTTCCAGTGGGGCTGCAACGCATAACTTCGCACCCGATCCTGTATCTTGATGCAGTCTTTAACGTGGGGCGCAACGCTCAGAGGGGGGCCGATGCTGAAATACACGCCGGGCACAGCGTTCTTTGACGAGATGTATCTGCACAGCGGCGGGTCCAGGCCACATTATCTCGGGGTGCAGGCGTATCTGGACCGCCTGGGGGCCGCAGAGATGCAGCGCAGACACGCCCTGCTCGATCTGGCCTTCAGGAACCAGGGCATCACGTTTACCGTTTACGGCGACGCCTCGGGCACCGAGCGCACCTTTCCCTTCGACCCGGTGCCGCGCGTGATTCCGGCTTCCGAGTGGAAGCGGGTCGAGGCGGGCCTGACCCAGCGCGTGCTGGCACTCAACGCCTTCCTGCGCGACGTGTACGGCCCCGGCGAGATTCTGAAAGACGGCGTGGTGCCGCGCGAACTGGTGTACACCTCCAGCCATTTCCGGCGAGAGGTGCACGGCATCAAGGTGCCGCTGGGGCTGTACACGCACATCGTGGGCACCGACCTGATCAGAGATGAAAAAGGCGAGTATCTGGTGCTGGAAGACAACCTGCGCTCACCCAGCGGCGTGAGCTACATGCTCGCCAACCGTCAGGCCATGACGCGCATTTACCCGGGCATGTTCGAGGGCCAGGGGGTGCGCCCGGTGCAGCACTACACGGCGGCGCTGCTGGACCTCCTGAGGTCACTCAGCCCGCGTGACCGCGAACCCACCGTGGTGCTGCTGACACCCGGCATGTACAACAGCGCCTACTTCGAGCACGCCTACCTCGCGCAGCAGATGGGCATCGAGCTGGTCGAGGGGCGCGATCTGTTTGTGGAAAACGGGCGGGTCTGGATGAGGACCACCGCCGGACGCCAGCAGGTGGACGTGATCTACAGGCGAATAGACGACGATTTTCTCGACCCGCTGACCTTCCGCCCCGACTCGGCGCTGGGCGTGCCCGGACTGATGGAGGTTTACCGCCAGGGCCGGGTGGCGGTAGCCAACGCGGTGGGCGCGGGCGTGGCCGACGACAAGGCGGTGTACGCCTACGTTCCGGCCATGATCGAGTACTACCTGAACGAAAAACCGCTGCTGAACAACGTCCAGACCTTCCTGGGATCAAATCCCGACCACCTGGAGTACATGTGCGCCAACGTACAGAGCATGGCGATCAAGGCGGTGGGCGAGGCGGGCGGCTACGGCATGCTGATCGGCTCGGCGGCCACCAAAGCTGAATGTGCAACCTTCATGGAAACGGTACGGGCCAATCCGCGCAACTACATCGGGCAGCCGCTGGTGGCGCTGTCGCGTCACGGCACCTTCTACCCCGACAGCGGCCAGATGGAACCGGCCCACGTCGATCTGCGCCCGTACATTCTGGTGGGCAAGGAGGTGACCATCATTCCCGGCGGCCTGACACGGGTGGCCCTGACGCGCGGCTCGCTGGTGGTCAACAGCTCGCAGGGCGGCGGCAGCAAGGACACCTGGGTGCGGGAGGGCGACGCTCCGCCCGTGGCCCCGGTCAACCAGCCCGGAGCCTCGAAGGAGGACAAGGCCGCCTCGGAGGCGCTGGCAGGCGCGGTGGCAGGCCTGAGCAGACAGGACCTCCAGGCGGTGTTGCCCGCGTCCAAGACGGTGATCTCCAAGGCGCGGGCCAGCAGCACGGTGCGGATCAGGTCATCGTCTGCCAGCCCCGCTGCCAAGGCAGACCAATCGCACGAGCCAGCCGCAGGGGCCGGGTCCGAACAGCCCGGCACACCTGAACACAGGGCGGCCAGACCGTCTCAGACGGGCAAATCACCCAAACCCACGACCAAAAAAGGCGGCAGATAATGCTCTCCCGCGTGGCCGAATCCCTCTACTGGATCGGGCGTTATGTGGAGCGCAGCGAGAACACCGCCCGCATGCTCGACGTGAACTATTACGCTGGCCTGGAAGCCGCAGGGGTGGTCAGCAGGCAGTGGAGTCCGCTGCTGGGCATC
>JANXWI010000396.1 GCA_025351205.1 Deinococcus sp. | reverse complement strand
TGCACGAGCGGCTGGTGGTGGGCGAGACGCTGGGCAGCGTGCCGGAAGGCGTGCCCAGCGTGCCGCTGGCTCAAGATTTAGCGGCCACCCAGAAGCGCCTGCGGCTGAAACCCGAGGCCACCAGCCGCGAGCTGACCCTCGATCTGCGGGAAGAAGCCGACCTCGCCCGCAGCCAGCTGCTGCACCGCCTGACGCTGCTGAACATTCCCTGGGGGTCAGCCGCCCAGGTGCGCGGCACCGGCACCTTCAAGGAGGGCTGGACCCTGCGCTGGGAGCCGGAATTCGCGGTACGCGTCATCGAGGCGAGCCTGCACGGCAACACCCTCATCCGGGCGGCCAACACACGGGCGGCGGGACTGGCGCGCAAGGCCGGCACACTGGGCGAACTCTCGGCACTGCTGGAAACCTGCCGACTGGCCCAGCTTCCAGACGCGGCGCGAGTGACGCTCGCCTGCCTGGACGCCCGCGCCGCCGCCGCCCCCGACGTGACCGAACTGCTGCTGGCCCTGCCCGCGCTGGCCCGGCTGGCCCGCTACGGTGACGTTCGCAGCCGAATCGGTGACGATCCCACGCCCGTATTCCGGACCCTGGTGGCCCGTGCCGGGGCGGGGCTGCCGAATGCCGCGCTGGGGCTGGGCGACGAGGCCGCAGCGGTGGTTCAGAACGCTATCGAGGCGGCAGACCGGGCCGTGCGGCTGCTGTCCGACGACGCCAGCACGGGCGACTGGCTGGGCGCGCTACATTCGCTGGATGCGACTGAACAGGCACACCCGCTGCTGCACGGCGACGCGGTGCGGCGACTGCGCGACCACGGCCAGCTGAACGGCGAGGCGGTGCAGCTCCGCCTGCGGCTGGCCCTGACCCCGGCCCGCCCGGTGGGCGCGGTGAGTGCCTGGCTGGACGGCGTGCTGGGCGACGACGGCGCGCTGCTGCTGGCCGACCCGGGTCTGCTGGCCCTGATCGACGGCTGGGTGGTGACGCTGCCGCCCGAATCGTTTGACAGCGTGCTGCCCGCGCTGCGGAGATCGTTCGCCCGTTTCGAGGCGGCGCAGCGGCGCATGATCGGGGAAGGGCTGCGCGGCCTGGAACGTGAGCAGGCCGTACACGCGCTGGATGACAGCCTGGGGATGTTGCCCATTCCATTTGCGCTGAAACTGCTGGGAGTCAATTCATGACGGCTGAACCGAAGACCGAGGTTCCGGAAGCAGGCGAGCGCCTGCGCCGCTGGCGGTTGCTGCTGGGCGGCGCGACCCGTTCGGGCGAGAGCGCCGACGGTACCGACTGTGCCCTGGGTGCCCACGACGCCCGCCTGGACAGCGCCCTGGCCGCCCTCTACGACGGTGCACCCTACGGCAGAGCCGAGGGCAAGAAGAAACGGGCCGGAAGCCTGGGCGCCAGCGCTCCCAGCGTGGCCGCCTGGCTCTCCGAGTTGCGCGAGCTGTTTCCGCAGGAGACGGTGCGGGTGCTGCAAAGCGACGCCATCGAACGCCTGGGCCTGCGCAGCCTGCTGCTGGAACCGGAGCTGATGGAACAGATTGAACCCGATATTCACATGGCGGCTACCCTGATGAGCCTCAAAGATGTGATGCCCGACTCGGCGAAAGACACGGCCCGGCAGATCGTGCGCAAGGTGGTCAACGACCTGATGGCGCGGCTGGCCGAACCGCTGCGCAGCGCCGTGAGCGGCAGCCTCAACCGCTCGCAGCGCAACTTCCGCCCGCGCGCCGCAGAGATAGACTGGGGCCGCACCATCCTGAAGAACCTGCGGCACTATCAGCCCGGCAGCAAAACGGTCATTCCGGAGCGGCTAATCGGCTACGGGCGGGCGCGGCGCAGCCTGAAAGACATCGTGCTGTGCATCGACCAGAGCGGCAGCATGGCTGCAAGCGTGGTGTACGCCGGGGTGTTCGGGGCGGTGCTGGCCAGTCTGCCCGCCGTGTCTACCCGCGTGGTGGTCTTCGATACCGAGGTGGTGGACCTGACCGAGCAGCTTTCCGACCCGGTAGACGTGCTGTTCGGCGTGCAGCTGGGCGGCGGCACCGACATCAATCTGGCGCTGGGTTACTGCCAGCAGATCATCACGCGGCCCGAAGACACCATCCTGGTGCTCATCTCGGACCTGTACGAGGGCGGCAACGAGCGCGAGATGCTGGGCCGCGCCCGCGCCCTGGCCGAGAGCGGTGTGCGCATGATTGCGCTGCTGGCGCTCGACGACGACGGCACGCCCGGGTATGACCATTCGGTGGCGGCGGCTTACGCGGGCCTGGGCATCCCGACCTTCGCCTGTACCCCGGAACATTTCCCGGACCTGATGGCCACCGCCATTGGTGGGGGCGATCTGGCGACCTGGGCGGCGGCCAGGGGCATCGCGCTGGCACGCGGGGAAGGGGAGACGCCGGGAAGTGTGTAAGATACTCATATGAGTATGCAAAAAGCAGAACAGCCGGATTACATCGTCTATCTGCGCGCCCTCGTCGGTCCGAAGCCGGTGAATCTGGTGGGCGCGGCGGGGGCGGTGTTCAACCCGGCGGGCCAGCTGCTGCTTCAGCGTAAGGTCGGGGCCGAACGCTGGACCGTGCCGGGCGGCATCTGCGACCTGGGCGAATGCTTCGAAGACACGCTTCGCCGCGAGCTGCTGGAAGAGACCTCGCTGGTCGTTCAGGCCGCCGATCTGCTGGCCGTGGTCAGCGGCGAGCAGACCTTTCATCGCCTGCAAAACGGCCACGAGTTCTACATGTACACCGCTCTGTTCCGGGTCACGGCCTGGTCCGGGACGCCCACGCCTGACGGCCACGAAAGTGAAGAGCTGCGCTTCTTTGCTCCGGACGGCCTTCCAGCTCTGGCTGGCCCGGTGGGAAGGCGGCTGGCTGAGATGCTGAAAGCAGAGCTGGCCGGGTAGGGTTTCTATTTTTGGAGTATTTGTCAAAAAGGCTTTCTCGTTTTGACCGACTGGAAGGAGTGAATTTAGTCGAGGATTTGGGAGAATGGAGCTGACGAAAGGCTGTTATTTCGGCAGCGGAATTTGGACAAATGCTCTAGTACATAGACAACCGATTAGGGCGGGGTGAATTTAGGCCGCTTCGCTCCCTCACCCTTGAGGGGGGAGGGCTGGGGAGGGGGTGAACAGGCTGAGCATCCAATGACTTACCAGAAGTTGACCCCCCGTCAGATCGGTTGACCGTGTACTAGAGCATTTGTCCGAACTCCGCTGCCGAAATAACAGCCTTTCGTCAGCTCCATTC
>JANXWI010000301.1 GCA_025351205.1 Deinococcus sp. | reverse complement strand
CTCTCAAAAGCTTACGCCGAAACGCCCGCCGTGCAGGACGTGTCGTTCACGCTGGAAGCGGGCGAGACCCTGGCGCTGCTCGGCCCTTCCGGCTGCGGCAAATCGACCCTGCTGCGGCTGATCGCTGGCCTGGAGCACCCCGATTCCGGGCAGGTCTATCTGAACGGTCAGGACATGACGACAGCCCCGCCGGAGCGCCGAAACCTGAGTCTGGTCTTTCAGGACTACGCCCTGTTTCCACACCTGGACGTGCAGGACAACGTGGCCTACGGCCCCCGGATGCGCGGCGTCAGCAGGCTGGAGGCGCGGCAGCAGGCGCTGGCCGCTCTGGCGCGGGTGGGGCTACAGGGCCTGGAGCACCGCCGCGTCCACGAGCTGTCGGGCGGGCAGCAGCAGCGAGTCGCCCTGGCCCGCGCCCTGGCTCCGCGCCCGGCCCTGCTGCTGCTCGACGAGCCGCTGAGCAACCTCGACGAGCAGCTGCGGGCGTCGCTGCGGCTGGAACTGAAGGCGGTCTTTGCCGAGCAGGAGGCGGGCGTGCTGCTGGTCACGCACGATCAGCGCGAGGCCCGCGTGCTGGCGGGCCGCCTGGCACTGATGCGGGCCGGTAGATTGGTGCAGATCGGAACCGCCGCCGAGGTCTTCGGACACCCCGCAACCGCCTGGGCCGCCGCCTTTCTGGGAGAGCGCAACCTGTACCCTCAGGCGGGCGGCGTGCTGCTGGTGCCGGAACGCGCCGTGAGGCTGGGGATGGGCGAGGCGTGGACAGTGCTGGCAACCCTGCCTGCCGAGGCCGGACTGGACGTGACCCTGGCGCACCGCCTGGGGCCGCTGAACGTGACGCTCAGCCCCCGCGAGGCCGCGCTGATTGATGGTGGTCTGGTGCGGGCCGAAATTGATCTAAACCTCTGCCACGTGCTGCCCGATGACCGGCTGCCGGATGACCATGAGTAAGCCTCTCACCGCCTGGATTCTGGTCGGGGGTCGCCTGACGACCACGCCCGCGCTGGCCGCCCTTCCGCGCCCCGGCATGGTGATCGCCGCCGACGGTGGGGCGCGTCACGCCGCCCGGCTGGGCGCGCAGATCGACGCCTGGGTGGGCGATTTCGACAGCTCGGACGACCTGAGCCTTGATGTCCCGCGCACCACTTATCCACGCGCCAAGGCCAGCACCGACGCCGAACTGGCCATTGATCTGGCCCGGAAGCAGGGGGCCACCGAACTGGTCATTCTGGGAGCCTTCGGGGGCCGCTTCGACCACACCTTCGCGCTGGTGCTGGGAGCGGTACGGCTGGCACAGGAGGGGCTGAACGTGCTGCTGCACAGCGGCGACGAGTGGGGTCGCCCACTGCTGCCCGGGCAACTGCTCACGCTAGAAACCCTTCCGGGCCAGACCTTCAGCGTGCTGGCCGCCAGCGGGCTGAGCGGGCTGAGCATCCAGGGCGCGAGGTGGAACCTGATCGGCGCAGACGTGCCCGTGGGCAGCGGTCTGACCGTCAGCAACGAGGCGTCGGGCACAGAGCTGACCCTGACGCTGGAAGCCGGGACGGCCCTCGTTACACTGCTGGAACCGACGCTGCTGGAAGACCCAGAAAAGACTATTCCTCCGGCGTAAACTACGGAACGTCTGCACCCTGCCTGTCTTCACCCTGGAGGTCCACCCATGATCACTGTCATGAACCGCATTGCCGTCAACCCGGAGTTCGCCGAACAGTTCGAGGAACGCTTCCTCAACCGCGCCCGCATGGTCGATGAGATGCCCGGATTCGTCTCCAATCAGGTGCTGCGGCCCGCAGCGCCCGGCGACCCGTACATCGTGCTGACGCTCTGGGAGAGCCGTGAACAGTTCGACGCCTGGACGCACTCCGACGCCTTCGTGCAGGGCCACGCCCGCAGCGGCACGCTGCCAAAGGAGGCGTTCAGCGGCCCCAACAAGCTGGAATTGCACGAGCTGATCCAGGACTCCAGCCGCCCTGATCTGGCAATCGAGCCGCACGGCAAACCGGTGGGCGGGCACTGAAGTTCAGGAAGACGAAAAGGCCGGCACTCCTGTATGGAATTCCGGCCCTCGTCTTTTCCGAACCCTCAGCGTTTCAGGTCGTTCAGGTTGTCTCTGGCCTTGTCTGCCAGACGGTCCACCCCGCGTTTCGCGTCGTCGGCCACGTTCTGAGCCTTGTCGCCCGCGCGCTCTGCGGCGTCACCCGCCCTGTCGGCCAGACGGTCTGCACCGCGCCTGGCGTCGTCGGCCACGCCCTCGACCTTGTCGCCCATGCGGTTGGCCGCGCCATCGGCCTTATCTGCCAGCCGGTCACCCGCCTTCTGAACATCGCGTTTCATGTCGTCGGCGTTGCTGTTCACCTTGTGACCGATGTCCTGGGCGGCATCTTTCACGGCGGCCTGCGGATCGCGCCCGGCCTTGATGTCGTCTGCGGCGTCACCGGCCCGGCCCATCACGCCCTCGATGGTGTCGCGGGCGGCGGGGCTGATGTTGCCCACCAGACC
>JANXWI010000262.1 GCA_025351205.1 Deinococcus sp. | reverse complement strand
TTCCCTCCCGCGCCTCACTCAACAGCTGCCCGATTTCCAGGTACAGGGCGCGGCGGTTGGACACCTGGGTCATCGGGTCGGTGTGCGCCAGATGTTCCAGCGAGAGCCGCTCGCCGCGTTCCACCGTGAAGCGCTCCCGGTACCACGCCAGGATGCACAGCAGCGCCAGGACCACGCCGCAGGTCAGCTGCACGCGGGCCAGTTCGGAAAAGTCGGACAGGCCACTTCCCCTGGCAAGAAGCGCGCCCCAGGGCAGGGCGACGCTGACCGCGTAGAATCCCGCAGAGAACAGCAGGGCCTGCCTGCTGCTGAACATCAGGAAACTCAGAATGGAAAGGGCCACCAGCATCCAGTAGGCGGCGCTCGTGAGGCCCAGCAGCTGCCGCTGATCCGCGATCAGAGCCAACAGCATCTGCACCAGAATCGCCAGTGAATTGACCACGAACACCACCCGCTCGGCCACGATCAGGGGGCGGCTCCGCAGCAGCCACCAGGCGGCCCAGACGCACTGCAAGAGCAACACCGGATGCCCGAACACCACGTAAGAGTCCGGGTGTGGGCGGCGGAGTTGCATGCTCCAGACGACGACCAGCACACCGCTTCCAAGCAGTATGGCCCACAGGTAGACCCGCCGCCGCAACGCGTCTGAGGTCGGCACGCCAGACCAGAAGCGCCCAGACCTGGGCCGCAGGGAAACGGCCAGCAGGTCAGCGAGACGACGGTTCCGGGGCTGCATCCGACCCACAGAGTATCCTGAATTACAGAATATCCGCAAAACGCCGCAAAGCCTTCGTCTCGGACCTGCATCGTCTCGGACCTGCATCGTCGCGCCCCTCCGGGAATGCGGCGGCTGCCTTGCCCCGGCGATCTAGACCGCCTCTCCCCTGCCGCTTGACCCTCAGCCGCCCGGGCGCGTACCCTGTAGCCATGTATGCTTACGGCACTACCCTTGTGGTACTTCTTCTTGGCTCCGGGGTTTTGCGGCGCTAGAGCTTCTGCGTGACGTTCAACCCCCCGCCCCACACCCAGGGCGGGGGGTTTCGTATAGGGGACTTTTCCAGTAGAGGCGGGCCATGAGCGATCAAGCAGACGGGCAACAACAGCAGACGCAGGACATGACCGGGGCCAAGAGCCTGTGGGCCACGCTGGCGGCGCACGGCATCGACACCGTGTTCGGGTATCCCGGCGGCGCAATCATGCCGGTGTACGACGCCCTGACCTATTACCCCGAGGTCAGGCACGTGCTGTGCCGCCACGAGCAGGGGGCCATCCACGCCGCCGAAGGATATGCAAAAGCCACCGGGCGGCTGGGCGTGTGCATGGCGACTTCCGGGCCGGGAGCCACCAACCTCGTGACCGGGCTGGCCGACGCCATGATGGACAGCGTGCCAATATTGGCCATCACCGGCAACGTGGCCCGCCACCTGATCGGTACCGACGCCTTTCAGGAGGCCGACATCACCGGCATCACGCTGCCCATCACCAAGCACAACTACGTGGTGCAGGACCCGGACGACCTGCCGCGCATCGTGGCCGAGGCTATCCGGATTGCGACCACAGGTCGCCCGGGGCCGGTGCTGGTCGATATTCCCAAGGACGTGCAGATGGCGGCCTTCGGCGGCGTGCTGACACAGCCGCAGCCGGAAGCCAGCAAGATGCAGCCGCGCCCCGAGGCCATTGCCGCCGCCGTTCAGCTTCTGAAGAGTGCCGAGCGCCCGGTGCTGATGGTCGGCGGCGGGGCGCAGGGGGCCACCGCCGAGGTGACCGAATTCGCCCGCGCGTGGCAGATTCCCACCATCACCACCCTGATGGGCCTGGGCGGCTTTCCGTCCTCCGACCCACTGTGGCTGGGGATGCCCGGCATGCACGGCAGCGTGGCGGCCAACCGCGCCATCTCGGAGGCCGACGTGCTGATCGGCATCGGCCTGCGCTTCGACGACAGAGTGACAGGCCGCGTGAAGGACTTCGCGCGCCACGCCCGGATCATCCATGTGGACCTCGACGCCGCCGAAATCGGCAAGATCGTGCATACCCAGGTGTCGGTGCGGGCCGACGCCGGGCGGGCCGCCGTGGCGCTGACGAAAGAGGCCGTGCCCTTCCTGCACCCCGACTGGACCGCCCAGATCGCCGAGTGGAAGTCGCGGGAAGAGCTGCCCACCGCCTGGGGAGCGGGCTACGCCGTGAAGCAGGTGGTGGACAGACTGCGCCCCGACGACATCCTGAGCACCGACGTGGGCCAGCACCAGATGCTCGCCGCGCAGCTTGCCCGCTTCGAGAAGCCGCGCAGATGGCTGACCAGTGGAGGCCTGGGGACGATGGGCTTCGGCTTTCCGGCGGCGATTGGCGCGGCGATGGCCGAACCCGGCGTGACCAGCGTCGTGATCGCGGGCGACGGCGGCTTCCAGATGACCGCCCAGGAATTCGCCACGCTGACCAAGTACAGCGTCCACAACGTCAAAATCTGCATCATCAACAACTCGTACCTGGGCATGGTGCGCCAGTGGCAGGAGCTGTTTCACGGGCGGCGCTACAGCGAGGTGTATCTGGGCGATTCCAACCCCGACTTCCTGAAACTGGCCGACGCGTACAACATCCAGGGTTGGCGGGCCAGCAACGAGGCCGAGCTGAGCGCCGCCATCGACGCCTGGCTGGCGCACCCCAGGTCGGCCCTGCTGGAAGTGGTGGTGCCGCAGGAGCACGGCGTGTTCCCGATGGTCCCGGCGGGCGCGGCGCTGTACGAGATGATCGAAACCGATCCGAGCAATCCCAATGGCGGCGTGAAGGTCGAGCAGTGACCGGCTATCACGCCGACGCCGGGCACGACGTCAACCCCGAGCAGGACCATCTGGTGAGCGTGATCGTGCGCGACGAGCCGAAGGTCCTGACGCGCATCACAGCTCTCTTCGGGCGGCGGGCCTACAACATCCGCAGTTTGAGCGTGGGCAGCACCGAGAACCCCGGCCTGAGCCGCATGACCTTCGTGGTCACCGGCAACCGGGGCATCGTGGAGCAGGCCATGCGGCAGCTCGACAAGCTGATCGACGTGGTGCACGTGATCGACCACTCGCTCGAAAAGTTCGTGGACCGTGAACTGGTGCTGCTCAAGGTGCAC
>JANXWI010000245.1 GCA_025351205.1 Deinococcus sp. | reverse complement strand
CCAGGGTCAGGGGGTCTCCGGCGTCGCGGTGGTCCTCAAAAAACCGCACGTTCTTGACGACCCGGCCATTCTGGACGTCCAGACAGGGAATGATGCGCTTGGTCAACACCCGGGCAGTCTAGCGGGTGGCCGTCTGACGGGTAGCGGGCGCATGGCAGATGGACGCTCGACGCAAGACGCTCAGACGAAAATCAAATGCCGGATGTCGGTTTCCGGGCAGGTCTGGGACCAATTGGGCCAAAGTCTCACTTGGGCTTCACCCGAAATGTTAATCTTAGATAAAGATAAGGCCCGCTGGATATGGAGGCCGCAGACAAGACGGCGAGGGTGGCCTGGAGGCGGGAATGGAAGCTCAGAGACGGCATGTTCTGCTGGTAGACGACAACCTGAACGACCTCGAACTGGCGCTGGAGGTCATGAGCCAGGACAGCCAGGGCGGCCCGCAGGTGGTCACGGCCCAGGGCGGCCCGGAGGCGATGGCGTACCTCTCGGCCCACCGTGGGCGGTGCGAGCGCCCCAGTCTGGTGCTGCTTGACCTGAACATGCCGCAGCTCGATGGCCTGGGCGTACTCGACGCCATCCGGGCCGACGCCGAACTGCACGACATTCCGGTGGTCATGCTCACCACCAGCGGCGAACAGGCCGACATCCAGGCCTGCTACCAGCGCGGGGCCAACGGCTACCTGATCAAGCCCCCCGACCTCTCGGCGTTCGCCGAGACCCTGAAAGCCACCATGACCTTCTGGCTGGGCGTCAACCAGATTTCGCAGGTGGCAACCCAGCCTGCCTGAGAATTGTGGCCTGGAGGTTCTGGCTTTCGGATGCGGCGTCTCGCCCTCATCGAACATCAGCCGTGCTGCGCCTCAAGATCGCGTCAGCCTGATCCCCCAGACATCATACATGAGAGTAGCATGAAAATATGTCAACGGTTCCGCCCCCGTTGACCGCCCATCTCTTCACCGTCCCGCAACCCTCTCAACGGGTTGCAGAGGCTTCACATCATGTCCGGCTCAGGTGAACAGCCCGCCCTCCGGCGGCTCAGTCTCCGGTTCCGGAATCCAGACCGGCACGCCCCTGGCAGTGAGCGCCTCGCGCAGCAGCGGAATGTTCTTCAGGGCGTGGCCTTTGGTCGTGTTCTCAAACAGGACGTACAGCTCCTCGGCCTCGCCCGCCTCCTGCACGGCCACGATCTGATCGGCCCAGTCGTTCAGCTCGGTGCGCGAGTACAGGTAGTCGTGGCGCTCGGCAGCACTCCCGCCCTCCCACCAGGTGCCCTGGTTGCGCCCGTGCAGCCGCAGGTAGCCCACCTCGCCGGTCACGTGTAGCTGCGGCCCTGGCATGCCGCCCACCGGCGGGTAGTCGGGGCTGACCCACAGCAGACCGTACTCGGCCATACCGCTTCTCACCTCGGGTCTATCCCAGCTGCCGTGCCGTAGTTCCACGGCCAGCTCATGCCCGGCGAAACGTTCGGCCAGCGTCAGCAGGTACTGGCGGTGGTCTGCCGTGCGGTGAAACGAATACGGAAACTGCGCCAGATATGGCCCCATGACGCCAGCCTCCCGCAGCGGCTCCGGGCTTTGCAGCATGCGGTCATAGTCGCTGTCTTCGGGCTTCCGGCTGTGCGTGAACACCTGATGCAGCTTGACCGTGAAGCGCGTGCGCCCGTCGCTCTTGCGCGCCATGCCCTCGAAGGCTTTCAGGCCGGGAATGCCGTAGAAGCTGCTGTTCAGTTCCACGCAGTCGAAGTGGCGCGAGTAGACCTCCAGGTAGGCGGCGCTCTTGGTGCCTTCCGGGTAGAGCAGGCCCAGCCAGTCGTCGTTCGAGTAGCCCCCGGTGCCGATGTAGACCTTCATGGCCCGAGTTTAGGCGCTGAACCGGGCGGCAGTTCTTGTGACGATCTTATAGATGCGGCGCGCGGCAGGGGCGCTCGTTTCTTCCCGCGCGCTTACAATGTGCCCCATGAGCATTCTGGAAGTGACCTGCCCGGTCTGTGACGAGGTGCTGGAGCTGAGCGACGCAGACCGCGCCGAGCTGAGCGTGGGCGACGCCGTGGTGTGCGACAACTGCAACGCCGAAATGGAGGTGACCGCCAACCAGGGCGAGGACTTCGAACTGGAACTGCTGGGCATCCTGACCACCTGCCCCAGCTGCGGCGAGGAATTCGACGTGACCGAGGAGATGCTGGAAGCGGCAGACGAAGACAGCGACACCGTGACCTGTCCGCACTGTCAGGCGAGAATTGAACTGGAATTCGAGGACGCGCCGGGCGAACCCTGAGGCCGCCCACTGATCTGTCTAGACGCCTTGCAAATGATGATGTTCTGGTCTGTTAACTTTACACGCGGAAAGCAGCTGACCTGGCAATCTGCCGGACGAAACAAGAGGGAGTAGAGACGACGATATGACGAACTTCGAGTGTCCGGAATGTGGTGCCCCCACCGAGTTGCAGAACCCTGAACTGGGTGAACTGGTGATCTGCGACAGCTGCGGCAGAGAACTGGAAGTCACCGGCCTCACGCCGCCCACCCTGAGCCTGGCCCCGCAAGAGGCCGAGGACTGGGGAGAATGAGGCCCTGGGCCGGGGGAAGCTTTACGGCGCCCGTGGCCCACAGCCCTTAACAGATGGCCGAACTCGCCGTTCTCTATGACCGAATCCGCCCCGACGAGCGCCTGCTGTTCGCGGCGCTCGACGAGCTTGGTATCCCCTACGACAAGGTGTACACCCCGCAGCTGAAGGTGTTTTTCGACGCCGCCGGGCAGGCGCAGGTTCCCTGGAAGGTCGCCATCGAGCGCTGCGTTTCGCAGAGCCGGGGGCACGCCGTCACCCGCGCCCTGGAGGCGTTCGGCGTGAAGGTCGTCAACCCGGCCCACGTGACCGAACTGTGCGGAGACAAGCTGGCGACCAATGCCCGGCTGCACGCGGCTGGCGTGCCGACCCCGCGCACCGGCGTGGCCTTCGACGGCGAGGCAGCGCTGCAACTGTGCGAGGAGATCGGCTATCCGGTGGTGCTCAAGCCCACGGTGGGCAGCTGGGGCCGCATGGTCAGCAGGCTCAACGACCGCGACGCCGCCGAGGCCGTGATCGAGCACAAGGAGGTGCTGGGCGGCCCGCAGCACGGAATATTTTACGTGCAGGAGCTGATCAACAAGCCGGGGCGCGACATCCGCGCTTTCGTGATCGGCGGGGTGTGCATCGGGGCCATCTACCGCACCTCGGCGCACTGGATCACCAACACGGCTAGGGGGGCCATTGCCAGCAACTGCCCGGTCACGCCCGACATCGCCCATCTGAGCGTGAAGGCGGCGGCGGCGGTTCAAGGTCAGATCGTGGCCATCGACCTGATGGAAGATCCGGAAC
This sequence comes from Deinococcus sp., assembly GCA_025351205.1. Lineage (GTDB taxonomy): Bacteria > Deinococcota > Deinococci > Deinococcales > Deinococcaceae > Deinococcus. The sequence goes on along the minus strand of JANXWI010000245.1, from coordinate 20,812 downwards.
GTGGCCTGCTGGTGATCGAGGTCAACCACACCATGGAATTCAAGAACTCGGTGGGCACCACGGGCGTGAACATCCCTAAACTCATGGGCGAGTACGCGATTGGCCTGCTGTAGGCCCGCCCTCTACGGCTCGCCCCTTACAGCTTGGTCAGCGCCGGATACTTGACGATGGCCTCGTCCTCGCTCAGAAATTCTCCCTGGGCGTCGGGACTCCAGACCACCTCGGCGCGGATCAGGTCGCCCGGGGCCACGCCCGAGATGGCGCTCAGCGCGGCGCGCACCTCGGCGGCGTCGGTGCTGCCCGCCGGGGGCATCCCGGGCATGGTCACGGCGGCCACGGCCAGGGTGACCGCCAGGTACAGGTCGCCCGTGTCCTTCTGAAAGGTGTAGTCGCCCTTGTGGGTAAACCCGGTGTTCACGTCCTTGTTCTGGTAGTTGCTGGTGGTCTGCTCGGTGAAGGCGGCCCTGGCCTGGGTGGCCCAGCGGCCCACCTGGCTGTCGGCGGACCCGCCGGACCCCTGCGCCCGCTCCACCTCGCCGTAGGTCCAGCGTTCCGGGTGGCGCAGCAGCACCAGCGCCGCCTCGGTCATCATGCGGGCCAGGCCCTCGTTGCTGTCGGGGTCGCCGTTCTGCGCCACCTGTTGCAGTTCCCTCTTTACCTCGTCGCCCTCTGTGAGCAGCACCTGTACGCTCAGGGCCTGGGCCGTGCCGCCCGCCGCGCTGCCCAGCAGGCCCTGGCCGCCGCCCGCCATGCCCCGGCGCATGAACAGCACCACCCCCCCGATGATCAGCACGAACACCAGAATGCCGCCCAGCCCGATGCCGCCGCCCCCACCGCCGTAGCCGTAGCCGTAGCCCGGACCCACCGGAACCGGAATGTAGCCGCCGCCAGAATATCCGCCGCCAGAATATCCACCGCCATAGCCGCCCCCGCGCGGGGTGTAGCCGCTCCCCCCACCACCATAAGAGCCGCCGCCGCCCCTGGATGATCCGCCCGACGACCCGCCGCTGCGCCCGCCAAATCCGCCGCCTGACTGGGCGTAGGCGGCTCCAAACATCAGGAGTACGGCCAGCACAGCGGCCAGGAGCGGTCTGAACGTGAACAGGGGAGAAGTGTGGCGCATGCCTTTCAGTGTAGACCAGTGGTCTGCGGCTGATCTGCGGCGGGCAGGAGGGGTTCTCTGAAGACATCGGGCCAGAAGCGAGACGCCGGAACGTCAGCGAGACTCCGGCACAGACGCGCCCGCGTTCTGGCATAACTCTGGCAGAGATCTGGAGACCTGGGTGATCTGGAGACTTGGGCGATCTGGGGACCTGGGTGAAATGAAGGGCGACAGGCGGAGCGGGTATAGTCGGCGGCATGGAAATCAACCTTTCCCAGAACGCCTGGGAGCAGTTTCAACTCAGCCTGTACGAGCATGACCACCGCCTGGAGCGGCGGACGGACGGCCAGATTTACCCCCGCGACGAGCAGGTGGACGTCTGGGTGTTGAGCGCCCACGCCGAGGCGATCTTCAGCCAGGACATCGACCCCGAGGTCTGGGAGACGCTGGCCGACCTCGACATGGAGGCCGAGACCGAGGAAGACGCCTGGAGGCTGATCCGCAGCTTCTACCTGGAGCGCGGCAACGTGCTGGTGCGCATCGGTGATGGGGCTACCAATGAGGGCGCAGGGCCGGATGAGCGCGAGGAGTGGATTTTCTCCGAGGCGCTGGCGACCCGGCTGGGGCTGGCGGGCTTCTCCCGGTCATAGGTGCCCAGTCAGCGTTGCCCAATCAGCGTTGCCCAGTCAGAGTTACCCGGTCATGGTCAACCTGTGCCCACCACGCCACCTGACCCCGCTGTATGACTGGGCCATCTGAAAGCTGCCCTGAACATGTCCTCATCTTGGATGAGAGCGCAGGCCGTACCGTATGAGAATGCTCAAACAAACCCTGACCCGCCGCCAGACCAGACATTTTCCAGTCAAGCGCTTTCTTCTGCTGGGAACGCTGATCGGCGCGGCGGTCTACTACTTCAGCCGCGAGCAGAACCGCCGCGCCCTGGACCGCAAGCTCGAAGAACTGGGCATTAAGGACGCCGCCCATAGCGTGGCCGACAGTGCCCAGGACGGCTGGCAGAAGACCAAAGCGGCGGCCCAGGACGCCGGGGCGACGCTTGCCAGCAAGGCCGGTGACGTGAAGAGTGACGTGAAAGACGTCGCCGCAGACGTGGCCGAAACCGTCAAGGACAGGGCGCAGGACGTGGCGGGCGCGGCGCAGAGCAAGGTAGCCGACCTGACGGGCAGGGCGAAAGACGTGGCCGCAGACGTGAAGGACACTGTTCAGAACGTCGCTGCCGACTCTTCAAAGAGCGTCAAGGATGCTGCTCAGACCGCTGCCCAGACTGCTGCACAGACTGCCCAGGGCAAGGCCGGTGATCTCAAGGACGCGGCGCAGGACGTGGTGGCCGACCTCAAAGACGAGGCGGGCAACCTGAAAGGCCGCGCCCAGGACAAGGCCGAGGAAGTCAGCAGCGCCATGAAAAGCGACATCCAGAGCGCCAGCCAGAATGCAGGCAAGGCCGCCGACAAAGCCGCCGACGAGGTCAAGGACGCGGCCAGAAACGCAAAGAACAATCTGAAAAAGTAATTTCGAAGGTGTAAAAAGCAGCGCCGGAGCGGAATGGTTTCGGCGCTGCCGTCATGTCCCGGCTGTGGGGCGGTGACGTTTTCGCGCGTAGGGCGGCCCACGCCGCGTTTCCTCCACGCCTTTTTCTTCTGCCAAGGATCAGACGACCTCTCTTTCAGGAACGAAATGGACTCTAGTCTGGACCAGAAATGTTCATCCCGTCGCTCCGTAGGTGCGAGCCGGGGAGGCAGATCCTGTGTGGGGCAAACCTGCCTGGCTCCTGTGTCTCTCACCTCGCATGTTAGAGTGTTGAGGCTTACAGAGCTGGGTCTGACAGACCTAGGTCGGTGCGGAGGGCATGCGTGAGATTTTCTGAAGACATTGGCATTGATCTGGGCACAGCGACCTTTCTTATTTACAGCAAAAACCGGGGGCTGATCCTTCAGGAACCCAGCGTGATCGCCATGACCCGCGACACCAAGGAAGTCATGGCGGTGGGCGAGGAAGCCTACCGGATGCTGGGGCGCACCCCCGGCAACATCGTGGCGGTGCGGCCCATCAAAGACGGCGTGATCGCCGACGAGGGCTTGACCGAGAAGATGATCACCATGTTCCTGCAAAAGGTGCGCGGCGGGCCGGGGCGCTTTCTGGGCCTGGGGCCGCAGCTGATGGTCGGCGTGCCCAGCGGCGTGTCCGACGTAGAGCGCCGCGCGGTGCTGCGGGCCGCCCTGAACTCCGGGGCCAAACGCGCCTTCCTGATCGAGGAGCCGATGGCCGCCGCGATTGGAGCGGGCCTCAAGATTGCTGAGCCGGTGGGCAGCATGGTGGTGGACATCGGCGGCGGCAGCACCGACATCGCCGTTATTTCGCTGGGCGGCATCGTGGTCAGCGAGTCGCTGCGGGTGGCGGGCAACGAGTTCGACGAGAGCATCATCCGCTACGTCCGGCGCACCCACAACGTCATGATCGGTGAGCGCACTGCCGAGGAGATCAAGGTCAAGGTGGGGGCCGCCATCCTGATGCGCGACGAGGACAACCTGGTGGCCGAGGTGCGTGGCCGCGACCTGATCAACGGCCTGCCCAAGACCATCTCCATCGAGAGCCGCGACGTGATGGTGGCCCTCGAAGAACCGGTGATGAAGATCGTGGACGGCGTGAAACGGGTGCTGGAAATCACCCCGCCGGAACTGGTCAGCGACATCATCGACAGAGGCATCGTGATGACCGGCGGCGGCAGCCTGCTGCGGAACTTCGACGAGATGCTGCGTCAGGCCACAGGCATTCCGGTGGCGGTGGCCGAGAACGCCATCGAGGCCGTCGCCGTGGGCACCGGCATGGCGCTGGAAATGATCAACAGCAACCTGCGTCACCACCTCGTGAGCAGCGACAATTACCTGAAGAGGTAGCGTGTGGCGCGTGGCCGGTAGCTTGTAGAAACGGCCCGGGCGATCTGCTCAATCTCCCTTTATCGGCTGTCCCTACACGCCACGCGCTACCAGCCACAGGCCATCTATGACTGACCCCAACAGCCAATCCCCGATTTACCCCCTCAACATCCAGCAGATTCTGGAGGTGCTGCCGCACCGTTTTCCCTTCGTGCTGGTGGACCGCATTCTCAGTGCCGGTGACGGCGCGGTCCACGCCATCAAGAACGTGAGCATCGGCGAGCCGCACTTCCAGGGCCACTTTCCCCAGGAAAGCGTGATGCCCGGCGTGCTGATTCTAGAAGCTCTGGCGCAGGCCAGCATGTTCTGCCTGCCGCTTACCCCCGGCACCATTGGCTACCTGGTGGGCATAGACGGCGCGCGCTTCAAGCGCAAGGTGATTCCCGGTGACACGCTGCACCTGTTTGTCACGCTCGACTATTTTCGGCGCGGGCTGGGCAAGACCATCTGCCGGGCCGAGGTGGACGGCGTGGTCGCGGCGCAGGCGGAGATTCTGTTCGCCGTCGGGAAATGAGCATGGGTGAGCGTCAGAGGGCAATCGCTGCGCTCATTCCACCCCCCAGCCGCTGCGCGGCGGCCCCCCCTCAAGAGGGGCTGGAAAAGACAGAATCTAATCGCGCGGCCTTTGCCTTTAGCCCCTCCCCCTTGAGGGGGGAGGTTGGGAGGGGGTGCGTGAGCGCAGCGATTGCCGTTCCCGCTTCCAGCATTCAGCTTTCTCGATGAAACTCACCGCCTACATCACCCGCGAACTCGTTCCGCCGCTGCTGGCCGGGACGCTGCTGTTTGTCGCCGTGCTGAGCTTCGGGTACTTTTTTATCAGCTCACAGTTTCTGGGCGGCGTGCCTCCGCTGCTGATCGCCAAGTGGATCGGCTACCAGATGCCAGACACGCTTGTCAAGGTGCTGCCGATGGGCGTGGTCCTGATGGTGGTGGTGGCCTTCGGGCGGCTGGCCAACGAGCGTGAACTGGTCGCCATCCAGTCGGGCGGCATCGGGCTGGGCCGCATCGCCCGCCCGGTGGCGGTGATCGCCGGACTGGTGGCCGCGCTGGCGATCTGGCTCTCGCTGTGGGTCGCGCCCCGCGCCAACGTGGAAACGCGCGGCCTGTACTGGGACACCCTGACCCGCAGCGGGCTGTCTCAGCTGGTGGGCAAGCAGGTCGATCTGGGCGCGGGCCTGAGCCTGTATCTAGGCGGCTACGACGCGGGCAAACGCCAGCTTCAGGGCGTACGGGTCGAACGCTGGAACAGGGACGATCCCAGAAAGGGCACGCTGATCTTCGCCGACGCGGGCAGCTTCGAGGGCAACGCTCTGCGGCTGACCGGCTACAGCGTGTACACCCTGAACTACGCCCGGATTCCGGAACTGAGCACCATTACCGACCCGGCGGTTCTGCCAGCGGCGGTGCGGCGGGTGTTCACGGCCATTAGGCTGCCGCCCCGCCCGGACTCGGCCCTGACGCTGGGCACCGGGCTGTCGCGCAAGCAGACGCTGGCCCAGTACGCCGACGCCATCGGCGCAGACGGCCAGGGATTCCCCGAACTCTGGGCAAAGCTGTCCGACAAAGGCTCAAGCGACAAAGGCTCAAGCTTGGCCGACAGACAGACCGCCCGCCGCGAGCTGAACCGCAAGGTGGCCCTGCCCGTCGGCAACCTGGTGCTGGCATTGGCGGCCCTGCCCTTCGCTCTGCGCTTTGGCCGCAGCCTGGGCGTGTCGCTCGGCATCGCCCTGATGATCGCGGTGGCATATTACCTGCTGTTCGTGGTGGGCATCACGCTGGCGGCGGCCACGCCGGGCCTGCCGGAACCGGGCATCTGGCTGGCGAACATCGTCTTCGCGGTGGCAGGGCTGTGGCTGCTGAGGCGGGCGTGAACAGGGAAGAGGTAGTCACTGTGCCCACTGCTCCCCCCAGCCGCTGCGCGGCGGCCCCCCCTAAAGAGGGGCTGAAAGAGATTAAAACCGATTTACAGCCCTTTGCTGTTAGCCCCTCCCCTTTGAGGGGGGAGGTTGGGAGGGGGTGGGTGAGCGCAGCGATTGCCCTTTTCGCTTCATCCTCAACAACAGGTGTCCCCAGATGACCCACGGCGCTCCCCCCACTCCTCCCACTCCCCTCAAGGTCTTCGAGTTCTCGGCGGCCTTCGGCGGCGGGCACGCCCAGGCCAGCGACGCGCTCTCGCTGGCGCTGGCCCGTTTGCGCCCCGACCTGATCCGGGTGCAGGGCGACTTCGTGTCGTACCTCAACCGCTTCGAGCGCCTCTGGACGCTGGACCTCTACAGCTACTGGCTGGAATACGCGCCCGGCGGCTACCGCTGGTTCTACACCTGGACCGACAGCGAACAGGAACCCAAATTCATCACCAACACCTTCAGCTACCTGGGGCTGCCGGGGCTGCTGCGCGACATGGGGGTGGCCCAGCCGGGGCTGGTGCTGAGCAGCTTTCCGACCAACGTGGCGTTGGCCGACACCGCGAGGCGCAGGCTGGGTCAGCACTTTCTGAACGTGCTGGCCGTCACCGACTACCGTGTGCATCACCACTGGGCGCGGCCCGAGGCCGACCTGCTGCTGGTGGCGAACGAAGAAGCGAAGGCCCAGATGATGCACTGGGGCAAACGCTGGGGCCTGGACGAGCGCCGGGTGGCCGTGACGGGCATTCCCATCTCGGCCCGCTTCACCCCCCTGCTTGACCGCACGCCGCAGCAGGTGGCGGCGCTGCGCGTCAAGTACGGCCTGGACCCGGACCTGCCGCTGCTGGTGGTGTCGAGCGGCGGCAAGGGCACGTACCCGACCCTGAACCGGCTGATCGGGGTGCTGAGCCACCTGGGCAGGCCGGTGCAGGTGGTCGTGACTTCGGGCAAGGGTGAGCTGGGCGTGGAACGGGTCGGCGGCGCGATGATCCACCGCACCGGCTACACCGAGGCGTTTCCGGAGCTGCTGGCTGCCGCCGACCTGGTGGTGGGCAAGGCGGGCGGCCTGACGGTGGCCGAGACCTCGGCTCTGGGCGTGCCGATGGTGGTCTACGAGCCGATTCCCGGCCAGGAAGAGTACAACGCCGACTACCTGCTGCGCAACGACGCCGGCGTCTGGCCGCGCGACCCCCACACCCTGCGCCGCGCCCTGCTGAGCATGCTCGACCCGGACGAACGCGCCCGGTACTCGCAGGCCACCCGGAGCGTCAGCACGCCCGACGCCGCAGACCGGGCGGCGCGGGCGGTGCTGTCGGGGCTGGACAGCGGGCTTGGGCGCTAGGTACAGGGAATGAAGCGCAAGGCTCTGCGCCTGACCCTGCTGGCCGGACTGCTCTATATCGGTCTGCCGTACCTGCTGGTACAGCGCCTGGGCCTGGGCCTGATCCGCGAGGGAACGCAGCGGCGGCGCGAGCTGGCCCTGACCTTCGACGACGGGCCAGACCCGGCGAGTACGCCTGCCGTGCTGGACGCGCTGGCGGAACTTGGGGCGCGGGCCACCTTCTTCGTGTTGCTGCCCAAAGCGCAGGCACGCCCGGACCTGATCGCCCGGATGCTGGCAGAGGGCCACGAGGTCGCGCCGCACGCCGTGAAGCACAGCCACGCCTGGCTTCGCACACCCTGGAGTGCTGTGCTGGAACCCGTCCGGGCGGCGCGGCAACTGGAAGCGCTCACGGACCATCCCGTGCGGCTGTACCGCCCGCCCCACGGCGCGTACACGCTGGCGACCCTGCTGGGCATGCACCGGGCAGGCGTGGTGGGCGCACATTGGAATGTGGAAGGCCGCGACTGGCACCCGGCCTCCACCCCGGAAAGCACCGCGTTGCGCGTGATGGCCCGCGTCCATCCGGGGGCGGTGGTGGTGCTGCACGACGCCGGGCCAGGGGCCAGGAACACCGTCCCGGCGCTGCCGGCGCTGCTGGGGCTGCTCAAGGACCGGGGCTACGGGCTGGTCACTCTTTCCGAGCTGGAAGGGGCCATGCCGCTGCACTGGAAGGGCCTTCCGCGCCGACTGGCGGGCCTGCTCGACGACTTGTTCGACACGGTGGGCAAGGTCCGGCGGGTGGCGGGGCGGCGCGACACCATCTTCCGGGCGGGACAGGTGCGGTTTCCGCTGCCCCAGCAGACATTACAGGGCGGCGTGCGCCTGCTGCACGGGGCTGGGGCAATTGAAATCCACGTCAACAACCCGCTGATGGTCGATCAGGGCGTGCGAGCAGCATTGCGTCAGGCCAGGCTCGATCTGCGGCTGCTGGCCCAGGACATCCGGGCCGACCCCGAGTGGCGGCACGCCGAGGCGGTGTTCTGCATCAGTGCGCTGCGCCCGCTGCTGGAATCGCTGGGCTTCGAGACGCTTCCGGTTCCGCCCCCTGCCGCGCGCCGACTGAGCCTGTGGGCCACGGTGCTGCGCCGCGCTTACGGGACGCCTGTGAAGGAGAAGCCGCAGACGGTGCTGTCGGTGCTGAGCATGCAGAGGTTTCTGGAGCGGTACGGGGCGGAAAGAAGCGCGTAGCTTGTGGCGTGTAGCCCGTGGGAACAGCAATGCGAAGCAGACCGACAGCGGCCCTCAGCTGTTCCTACAGGCCACGAGCTACACGCTACAGGCCCTATCCTGCCCCAGATGAACTACGACGACTTCGCCGACCTCTACGACCACCAGTACGACCTGTACCGCGACGACCTGCATTTCTACGGGCAGCTGAGCGAGCGGGTAGGCGGCCCGGTGCTGGAAATCGGCTCGGGCACAGGACGCGTGACGGCTTACCTTGCGCGGCGCGGCGCAACCGTGACCGGCCTGGAACCCTCGGGCGGCATGATCGCCTACGCCCAGGCGCGGGCCGTGCGCGAGAAGCTGCGCCTGAACATCGTGCAGGGCGACATGAAAATCTTTGCCCTGGAGCAGCGATTCGCCCTATGCATCGCGCCTTTCAACGCCCTGATGCACCTGTACACCCCCAACGAGCAGCTTCAGGCGCTGGAAAACATTCGCTCTCACCTGGAGAGCGGCGGGCAGTTTGTCTTCGACCTCTCGGTGCCGCGTTATGGGACGACCAACACCGTGCGGCACGAGGGCGAGACGTTCTACGCCAACGGTTCGCGCACCGATGTGGTTCTGGTGCAGCGTCACGACGAGGTGAAGCAGGGCATCGTGACCGAGTATTCCGCTGACACCACCGCCCCGGACGGCACCCTGAAACGGCGGCACTACACCCTCACCCAGCGGTATTACCACCGCTACGAGGTCGAGTGGCTGCTGCGCTGCGCGGGGTTCGAGTCGCCCCGTGTGGCAGGCAGCTTCCAGGGCGGGCCGCTGGACTCGGGAAGCGAGGTGATGGTGTTTCAGACGCGCAGGAAGGGGTGAATCTCAGAGCTGCCCTGACCCTGGCCTGCCTGTCAGGAATGGTTCTCAGTGGGCCTTGCGTCACTTGTGTTCCAGATAAAACCGACTAACATAGTCTGGATTATGTCCGACACCACCCTCGATACCCTGCGGCCCGGTGAGGCGGCCCACGTCATCGGCCTGACGCCCGGCCATCCGCTGCGCCGCCGCCTGATGGAACTGGGCTTCATACGCGGCGCGAAGGTCAGCGTGCTGAGAAACGCGCCGATGGGCGACCCTGTAGAGCTGCGCATCGGCGGCACCGAGCTGGCCCTGCGCCGCGCCGACCTGATGAGCGTGCGGGTGCGCCAGTGACGCCCGTTCTGGGAGCCGGCACCCTGGAAGCCGGACCTCAGCCTGCCATTCACGACGCCGCCGCCTGCCTCCAGACGGTCTCGCGGCTGCGGGCGGCCCGCGCCCCCAGAGCGGTGATCGTGGGCAATCCCAACGTCGGCAAGACCACGCTCGTCAACGGGCTGGCCGGTACCAACCTCAAGGTGGGCAACTGGTCGGGCGTGACCGTCGAGAAGCGCGAGGCCAGCCTGACCCACCAGGGCCGCCGGGTGCAGCTGCTCGACCTGCCGGGAGCCTACTCGCTCAGCCCGCACACCCCCGAGGAACTGATCACCCGCACCGCCCTGCTCGACGAGGCCCCCGAGGTGGCGATCAACGTGCTGGACGCGGGAAACCTGGAGCGTAACCTGTACCTGACGCTGCAACTGATGGATTTCAGGATGCCCATCGTGGTGGCGCTGAACCTGGTGGATGAGGCCAGAGACAAGGGCATGGCCGTCGATGCTGCCGCCCTGGAACGCGCCCTGGGCGTGCCGGTGATCGAGACCGTGGCGAGCAGGGGCAGTGGCCTGGGCAGCCTGATCGGCGCGGCGCTGGAGCGGGCCGAGGTGGGTCAGGGCGTGAGCTACCCGGAGGCCATCGAGGCGGGCGTGGCCGCGCTCGTGGCCCAGATGGAACTGCTGCCTACCCTGCCGCCGCACGCCCACCGCTACCTGGCCTTGAGCCTGCTGGAGGGCGATCCCAGCATCCGGGGACGGCTGGCGGCCACCGGGCACAGCGGGCTGCTCCAGGCCGCCGACGCCGAGCTGCGCCGCCTCGACGCCAGCGGTGAAGACGCCCTCATCACAGTGGCCGAGGCCCGCTACGCCCGTGCCGCCGCTATCGCCCAGGCCGCGATTCCGCAGGTGGTGGCGCGGCGCACCCTGACAGACCGCCTCGACACGCTGGCGCTGCACCGCTGGCTGGGCATCCCGGTGTTTCTGCTGACCGTGCTGCTGGTGTTCCGCCTGACCTTCAGCGTGGCCTCGCCGTTTGTCGGCCTGATCGGCGGGCCGCTGCAAGACACGGTTTCGGGCTGGGCGGCGGCGGCCCTCTCGTGGGCACCGTTCTTCCTGCGCGAACTGGTGGTGGGCGCCATCATTCCGGGCGTGGGCACGGTGCTCAGTTTTCTGCCGACGCTGCTCGTGCTGTACCTCGCCATGAGCTTTCTGGAAGACAGCGGCTACATGGCCCGCGCCGCCTTCCTGGCAGACCGCCTGATGAGAAGCGTCGGGCTGGATGGCCGGGCCTTCATTCCGCTGATCCTGGGCTTCGGCTGCAACGTGCCCGCCGTGTACGCCACCCGCACCCTGGAGAAGAAGTCGGACCGGGTGCTGGTCAGCATGATCCTGCCGTTCATGAGCTGCTCGGCCAGACTGCCGGTGTACATCATCTTCGCCGCCGCCCTCTTCCCGAAGCAGGGCAGCGTGCTGGTGTGGGCCATGTACCTGCTGGGGATGCTGGTGGCCTTCGCGTTCGCCTCCCTGCTGCGGCGCACCAGTCTCAAGAATGAAGGCGGCGGCGTGCTGCTCGAACTGCCGCCCTACCGCCTGCCCGCGCCGCGCGTGCTGTGGAAGCATGCCTGGAGGCGTACGGCCAGCTTTGCCAAAAGGGCCAGAACCACGGTGCTGAGTACCGTCGCGGTGGTGTGGCTGCTGCTCGCCATTCCGGCGGTGGCAGGCGGCAAGTTCGCCTCGGTGCAGCCCGCCGACAGTCTGTTCGGGACGGTCAGCACCGCCATCAGCCCCGTATTCGCGCCGCTGGGTTTCGGCAACTGGCAGGCCACCGGGGCGCTGGTCCCGGGTTTCGTCGCCAAGGAGGTGGTGGTCGCCACGCTGGGGCAGATCTACCTGGGCGAACAGGCCGCCGCGCCCGCGCCGCTGGGCCTGTGGGCGGGCCTTCAGACGGCGGCGCTCGGTACCTGGGAAGCGCTCAGGGCGAGCGTGCAGGCCATTCCCACCGTGCTGGCGCTGCCCAGCCTGGGCGCGGACTCTTCCCAGAGCATCAAATCGCCGCTGGCCGCCGCCCTCGCCAGGGCCTTCACCCCGGCAGCCGGGCTGGCCTACCTGGTGTTCGTGCTGCTGTACACGCCATGTATCGCCACGGTGGGAGCCATCCAGGCCGAGCACGGGCGCAGGGTTGCCTGGGTCACGGTGGCCTACCAGATGGCGACGGCCTGGGTGGCGGGACTGATCGTGTATCAGGTGGCGAGGCTGTTCCTGTGAGCCGCCTGTTCTCCATCCTGAGCACCCTGCACGGGGAGCCGCGCACCCTGCCGGAGCTGAGCGTGGCCCTGGGCAGCTCTCTGAGCGCCATAGAAGGCATGCTCCAGATGCTGTTTGCCAGCGGCTACGTGCAGGACGCCTCGCCACAGGCAGACGGCTGCGCCTGCAACGGTTGCAGCCTGAAAAGCCTGTGTCGCAACGCCGATGCCAGCGATTCGGAACACAGCTTGCCGCCCGTGAACCTGCTGCGCCTGACGCCCCGTGGAGAGGCGTACCTGGCCCGGCAGACGCGGGCGGTCTGAGCCGCCGCCCATCAGGTGATCAGCCCCGCAGCAGTGTCGTACCATAAGACCATGCCCCGATCTGCCTCGTTAGCTGCTGTCGTCCTGAGCCTCGGTACTGCCTTCGCCGCCAATCCGCCCACCACGCCCGCGAAGCCTGCCGCAACCGTTCCGGCGGCCTCGGTGGTCATCGGCAAGGTCACGCCCGATCTGGTGCTGGGATTGGTGCAGGGCGCAGGATTCACGGTCAAGCTCGACAAGAGCGGCGACAACCCCGAGCTGACGCTGAGCCGCAAGGGGTCGGTCACCATTTATCTCAACCTGCACGGCTGCAAGACCGGTGGCTGTACCGACGCCGACGCCTACACCTACTACGCCAGCGGCGACCTGGACACCGCGCCCGCCGAGAGCGACATGGCCGGCTGGAACAGCAAGAACTACACCCAGGCGTACATCGACAGCGAAGACGACAACAGCGTGAACCTCGACGACCTGTACTACTTCAAGGGCGGCTTCACCAAGGCCAACTTCCTGAACTGGCTGAACGAGTTCAAGAAAGACGCCGACTCCTTCGACAAGATGCTCAAAGCGCTGTAACGCCCGTGAGCGTCCAGCGGTCGCCCCTCAGGTCTGCGTCCTGGCTGCTCGGCCACCTCTCGGAGCCGAGTCTGGTGCTGCTCGACTGCCGGTTTTCCCTGGCCCAGCCCGCTGCCGGCGAGGCGGCGTACCGTGAGGGGCACGTTCCGGGCGCGGTCTACGCCCATCTGGAGCGCGACCTGAGCGGCCCGCAGCAGCCGGGTGGCGCGGGCGGCAGGCATCCGTTGCCTGACCCTGAAAAGCTGTCGGCGTGGCTGGGGGGCATGGGCATCGGCAATGACAGCACGGTGCTGGCCTACGACGATCCCACAGGCAAGCAGGGCTTTTACGCGGCGCGGGCCTGGTGGCTGCTGCGCTGGCTGGGACACCCGGAGGTGTACGTGCTGGACGGCGGCCTGCCCGCCTACCTCCAGGCCGGGGGAGGGCTGAGCCGCTGGGTTCCGGCGCACAGACGCACGGTGTTCGTGCCCACAGTTCAGCCCGGCTGGGTGGTCAGCGCCGCCGAGGTGCAGGCAAGGAGCGCCGCCACACGGCTCATCGACTCGCGGGCCGCCGAACGCTACCGGGGCGAGGCAGAACCGATAGACCCCAGGGCCGGGCACATTCCGGGGGCCGTGAACCGCGACTGGGCGGCCTCTCAGGACGAGACGGGCCACTGGCACAGCCCGGCGGAGCAGCTGGAGCGGCTGCAAGTGGCGGGCGCGCCGATCATCATCTACTGCGGTTCCGGCGTCAGCGCGGCGGCCAACCTGCTGGCCCTGGCCCAGACCGGGCGTGACCCTGGACCAGGCACCCAGCTCTACGCCGGAAGCTGGAGCGACTGGGTGAGCGATCCGGCCCGGCCCGCCGAACTGGGGCCGTGATACCGGACCGCAGCACACAGGAACGCAACATCTGAGAACGCAGCGCCCGCCGGGGTCGGTGCTATCCTCCTTGCCGGAATGCTCACGCCGCCTGCCCGCTCCCGTCCCCAGCCCGGCCACCTGTACGACGTGGCCGTGGTGGGCGCGGGTCTGGCGGGCTGCGAACTGGCCTACCGGCTGGCGTGCGGCACCGCCGGTCAGTCGGGCCTGGACGTGCTGCTGGTGTCGCAGGCGCTCGACCATCTGGGCAACCTGTACGCCCCCACCGTCACGGGCGCGGACTTCCTGGCGGGCAGCCTGTTTGCCGAGGTGGCTGAGCAGCTGGCTCCCGTCACCGAGAGCTGGCCGTTTCACCGCGCCCTCAAGGCCCGGCTGGAAGACACCACCGGCATTCATCTGCTTCAGAGCTGCGTGACCGCCATAGACGAGGGTGAGGACGCGGGCGTGGTGACGCTCTCCACCTGGGAAGGGCCGCCGCTGCGTGCCCGGCGCGCAGTTCTGGCGGTGGGGGCCTTCCTGAAGGCGCGGCTGCTGACCGCTGAGAGCATGGAAGACGCCGGGCGGCTGAGCGAGGTGGCATACGACTTTCTGGCCGAGGACCTGGCGGCGCGGGGCCTGTGGCTGCAACCCACTGAGCGCCGCGCCGAGGGGGCCGAACCGGAGTACGAGGTGCGCTTTCTGAGCGTGCCCGCTGCCGAGCTGGACGGTTTTCTGCTGCGCCGCCTGGGCGCGGTATATGCGCTGGGTCAGATGACGCTCAGGCCAGACGGCGAGCCGCACAGCTATTCCTCGGTGCTGCAAGACGCGGCCACGCTGGCCGATGAACTGCTCAAAATGCAGGCTCCATGATCTATCAACTGTCCCAGTTCGCCTTTCCCGACGATCCGGCCCGGCTGTTTCCGGACACGCCGGGGCGCGAGTGGTATCTGGAAATCGGCTTCGGCGACGGGCGCTTCTGGCCGCCCTTTGCTGCCACCTTCGCCCAGCCGCCCAACTATCTGGGCGCAGAAATTTCCGGGTCCAGCCTGCAAAAAGCCCAGGCACGGCTGAAAAAGGCGGGATTGACCAATGCCCACCTCACCAAACTGCCCGCCACCGTGCTGCTCGCTGCGGTGATTCCGCCCGCCAGCCTGGACGCCATCATCGTCAATTTTCCTGACCCCTGGCCCAAGAAAGACCACCTGGACCAGCGGCTGCTGCGCGCGCCCTTCTTCCGGCTGGCGGCCAGTCGCCTGAAGAGTGACGGCGCGGTCCACTTCACCACCGACCACGAGGAATACTTCGAGTTTGCCTGCTGTGAGGCCCAGGAAAGCGGCGTGACGCGCCTGGAACTGGCCCCGCCGCCCGCCGCCGCGCTGGAAACCAAATACGCCCTGAAATGGAAGGAGCTGGGCATACAAGCGCGGCACGCCCGCTTCGTTTCGGTGGCCGAGCCGCACGCGCTGGCGGCCACGCTGCCCCGCCCAGACATTCAGGCCATGCCCCAGGAGGACGCCGCCTTGCCCCACGCCATCGTGAATCTGCCGCCCCAGTTCGACCTTTCTGACTTTGCCAAGTCGGCGGTGCATACGCCCGGCTACACCGTGGTGCTGCTCGACGCCTACCGCAGCCTGCGCCGCCCGGAATACACGGTGCTGGCCCACGTCGAGGAGGGCGAACTGACCCAGGAGGTGCTGGTGGGCGTGATGCAGCGCCCAGACGGCTCCACCCTGGTGCGGCTCGCCAAATTCGGTGGCCCGGTCATCACGGCGGGCGTCAAGGCGGCGGTGGCGGCGGTGACCGCCGAACTGGTGCGGCGCGGCGCGGTCATCACGCACCTGGGGTACTGAAACCGACTGCCGTATATTCCTGCCCCACCCGCAACCCTGCCGGACGGTTCTCCAATGTGTTCCGGGCGAAAGCTGCGCCTGCGGGAACACCAGACGGCCTTCAAGGGTGCTCCGGAATGAAACGGAATTCGTGTCGCCGGGTCAATCTGGCGTCTGCTCTGGATGGTGATCAGCTCTGTGGGCGGACATCGGCACGGGGACGGCAACAAAAAAGCGCCCCTTCGGACGCTGAATGACAAGAGTATAGCCCGGTATTCATGGCCTGTCAAACTATTCATTCGTGTGTTCAGGGGTCCGGGACGCTGCTTTCTCTCTCAGCGCAGCATCGGCTCGCGCAGGCCCCGCGCCTCAATCTGGCGGCAGACCCAGGCAAAGCCCTCCGGGTCGGCCACGAAGTCCACGGTGTCGCCGGGAATCCGCAGCACCGGGCTGTGGTGATAGGCATTCACCCAGACCTCGTACAGCCGCCCCAGCCGCTCCAGATACTCACCCGGAATGTCCTGCTCGTAGCCCCGGCCCCGCCTGGCAATGCGGCTTTGCAACACCGGCAGCCCGGCCCCGATGTGAATCAGCAGGTCGGGCGTCCGCAGCGCGGGCAGAATGCCTTCGTACAGGCTGCCGTAGGTGCGCCAGTCTCGTTCCTCCATCTGGCCGGACTCGTACAGGTTGCGGGCAAACACGTTGGCATCTTCAAAAATGGTGCGGTCCTGAATCACCCGCTCGGCCCCATTCACCAGTCCGAGGTGCTGCGACAACCGCTTGCTCAGAAAGAACACCTGGCTGTGAAAGCTGTACCGCCGCATGTCTTTGTAGAAGTCCTGAAGGTAAGGATTCTCCTCGAACGCCTCGTAAACGGGTGTGAGGCCGTAGCGCGCCGCGAGCATGCCGGTCAGGGTGCTCTTGCCGCTGCCGATGTTGCCTGAAATGGCGATGTACATGGAACTCCAGAAGAGGCTTGTGGCGTGTGGCTTGTAGCTTGTAGGAACGGCCAATGCGGGGGGTTGAAAATCAGGCTATGTGCATCAATTGGAAGCGACAGAGGAGACGGGATGCCAGGTTTTCTGACCTTCCCACACACTACATGCCGCGCCTCACGCACCGACCTTCTCCCCGGCCAGCGAGGCGTGAATCAGCGCCATCAACCTCGATTCGTGCCCGGCGTCGCTCACAAAATCGATGTCGCCCGCCTCGATGGTCAGCAGGTTGCCGCTGTAGCTGCGAAAATACTCGTCGTAGCGGCCCGACAGGTCACTCAGGTAGGCGGCCTGCATGTCCTGCTCGAAGGACCGCCCGCGCTGCTCGATGCGCCGCAGCAACACGTCCACGTCGGCCCGCAGATACACCACGAGGTCGGGTGTGGGCAGGCGGGGGCTGAGGTGCGAATACAGGTCGTTGTACAGCGAGAATTCATGGTCTTTCAGGTTCATGGCCGCAAAAATAAAATCCTTGGCGAACAGGTAATCGCCCACCACGCCGCCGGTCCACAGCCCGCCCTGGCTGAGCTGCGAGAGCTGCTTGAAGCGCGACAGCAGAAAGAACACCTGCACCTGAAAGGCGAAGGCGGCAGGGTTCTCGTAAAAGGGGGCCAGGAAAGGGTTTTCCTCGACCACCTCCAGCTTCAGTTCGGCGCTGTAGCGCGCCGCCAGCCGCCTGGACAGGCTGGTTTTTCCGACCCCGATGGGGCCTTCGACGACCAGATACACGCCCGGAATGATAGACCGCCCATGGGAAATGTTAAAGACTTGACAATCCGGTTCAGAGCGTGCCAGCTCAGAGCGTCCGTCTCATCTCCCAGCTTCCGGAGAGCTGAACGAAGCCCAGCCGACTGTTCACCCTCAGCATCGGCCCGTTGGCTGCGTGGTTGTTGGTCCGCATCAGCCCTACGCCTGCCGCCCGTGCCCGCCGGATCAGTTCCAGTTTCAGCCCCCGCGCCAGTCCCAGACCGCGCGCCGCCGGAATCACCCCCGTGAACTCGTTGTAGATGCCGGTGCTGATCTGCACGCCCTGGCACAGCCCCAACCACTCGCCGGTTTCACTCACGGCCAGCAGCGTCCAGTCGGCGCGGGCGCGGGGATTGTCACGGGTGTGGGCGCGCAACTGCTCGGGTGCCCAGCGCGGCTGCCCGGCCATGTCGGGCGTGTCCGTCAGCAGGTCGCCGTAGAGTGAAACCAGCCGTTCCCACTCGGCGGGCGTGGCTCCGGTCATGTCGCGGATCGTGACGCCCGGGGGCAATTCGGGTGCAGGCTGCACCTGAAGCAGATCGAGCTGCGAGGCGAAGCGGTGGGCGTGCAGAGCAAAACCGCGCCGCTCGGCCCAGCCTCGGCTGTGCGTGTCGTGGTCGAGCACATTGCCCCCGAGGCCAGCCGCTCCAAGGCTCGCGGCCTGCTGCTGTGCCCAGCGGTACAGCCCGGCCCCGCTGCCCTGACGGCGGCCCGCCGGGTCCACTGCCAGCGTGAACAGCAGCCAGCCTGCCGGCAGATAATCGAAGTGCCGCAGCTCGGCCATGCCCACTGCTCTACCTTCCTGCACCGCCACCGCCCGCTCCCTGATCTGTGAGGCGGGCCAGTTGGCGTCCTGGCTCAGAAACGCTTCCAGCGCCGTGTCCTGACCGCGTGCCAGATTGAGCAGGCGCAGAAACGCGGCGGCGTTCTCCGGGTTATATGGCTGAATAGTGACTGGACCGGGAGAGCTGGGGGGCATGGGTCCAGTGTATGTGGGAGTGCGAATCGTGTTGTGCCCCTCACCCAAGCGAACCGGGAAAACGTTGTCTGAGACGCTCGGCCAGTTCACCCCCTCCCGGCCTCCCCCCTCAAGGGGGAGGGGCTAAAAACATTTCGTTTATCTGTGCCAAGATTCTGTCTAAAACTGTAAGGGTCATAGTAAAGACTGTAAGAAGCATAATAAAGTGGGTCGGCGACAAAAGTGCCGGGCAACTTCACGCGAAGTTGCCCGGCCCGTCTGCCCCGAAGCTCAGTCCTTGCTCGCCAGCGGGTCGGGGTCGAGGGTCGCCGTCTGGCCTTCCTTGAGGTGGTTGTCGTGGCGCACCATCCCGTCACGGGCCGCCTCGTTGCCCATGCTGGCGGTGTCGGGGGTGGGCTGAAGCTTCTCGCCGGTGCCCGCCTCGTTGGGGCTGGTGGCCTGCCCTCCCGGACCGGCGTAGGGGCTGCGGTGTGCGTCACCGCCGGGGCTGCGGGTGGGATCGGCGTCCTCGCCGTCGGGGCGTCCGGTGGCGTCTGTGACCGGGCCTGTTTTCAGGTTCTCGTCGCTCATGCGTGCCGCCTCCTTCTCTCGCCAGACGCCCAGTGCGGTTGTGCTCTGGGCGGTCATGCTCTGGGCGGTCTGCGGGTCTGTGTCCGTGGTCGAGGAAACCTCGGTCTGAATGGCCTGCTGGACAACCTGCACCTCGCCTTCCTCCGGCTGGACGGCCTGTACGCCGGGAAACGCGGTCACCGCGAAGGGTGAAGGGGCGGGCGTCCTGGCCTTGACCAGGTTGACGGGCGCTCCCGCATCCGCCCCGGCAGACGACTCGCCTGAAGTGTTCAGGTCCGTCCCCAGCTCGGCCAGCAGCAGTTCACGCGCGGCGATCTCCTCGTCCACGCGGGCGATCTCGGCGCGAACTTCTTCCAGGGTGCTGACCGCCGCGTTGCTGTGGTAGGCGCGACCCAGCCTCGCATACAGCGCGTCGAGTTCGCGGCCCAGCTGGAAGATGTCCAGGCGCAGCCGTGCGCCCTGGGCCACCTCCTCGCCGCGCCGCTGCACCCGTTCCCCGGTCTTGCGCAGCGTGTTCAGGAAGCCGTCAATCATGCGGGTATTGTCCCGCGCCCAATCGCAGGTTGGATGAAGGGCGTTCCAGCTCGGCCTTTATGCGGACGCGCTCCTGCCGGGCCAGGTCCGCCTGCTCGGCCTCGGCCACCGCCTGCCGCTGCAAGGTGCCCGCCAGCACGCTCCGCAGCCAGGGCAGCCCCTGTCCGCTGGCGGCGCTGACCGCCACGCCGCCCATCCGCATGGTCTCTCGTTCCAGCGTGTCCTGGTCGGTGCGGTCCGCTTTGTTGAGCGCCACCACTTCCGGCATCTCGCCCAGGTCCAGGTCGTCCAGAATGCGCCGCACCGCCGCGTAACGGGCGTCGGCGTCAGGGGCCGAGGCGTCCACCACGTGCAGCAGCAGGTCGGCGTCGCCGATTTCCTCCAGGGTGGCCCGGAAGGCGCGGGTCAGGTCCACCGGCAGGTCGCGGATGAAGCCCACCGTGTCGGTAAAAATGACCGGCCCGACGCCTTCCAGGTAGCCCTGGCGGCTGGTGGGCCGCAGCGTGGCGAACAGCTTGTTCTCGGCCAGCACCCGGCGCGGCTCGTCGGTGGCGTGCGTGAAGGCGTTGAGCAGCGTGCTCTTGCCCGCGTTGGTGTAGCCCACGATGCTCACCACCGGCACGTCGTTGCGGTTGCGGTTCTTGCGCCGCTCGTCACGCCGCACCGCCACCTCAGCGAGCTGCGCTTCCAGAAAGGCCAGCCGGTCGTTGATGCGCCTGCGGTCCAGCTCCAGCTTGGTCTCGCCGGGGCCGCGCGTGCCGATGGCCCCGCCTGCCGCGCTGCCGCCCGAAGCGCCGATGCGCGACAGCCTCGCGCCCGCGCCCAGCAGCCGGGGCTTCATGTAGCGCAGCTGCGCCAGCTCGACCTGAAGCCGCGACTCGGCTCCCTGGGCGTGCAGCGCGAAGATGTCCAGAATCAGCTGCGTGCGGTCAATGACCTTCAGGCCCGTCGCGGCCTCGATCTCGCGGGCCTGCGCGGCTCCCAGTTCCTGCCCGAACATCAGCGTCTGGGCGTCGAGATGGTAGGCACGGCTGGTCAGTTCCTCCAGCTTACCCGCGCCGACCAGGGTTCCGGCCTTGAGGTGCTTGCGGGCCACCAGTTCTTTGTACACCACCTCTGCGCCTGCGGTGCGGGCCAGCTCTGCCAGCTCGTTGAGGCGGTCCTCGGCGTCCATTTCACCCTGGTCGATCTGCACCAGCAGCGCCCGCTCCTTGTCCGGGGCGGCCTCCCGGACTCTGGATGCCCGCGCGATCTCCTCTTCCAGCGCCCGTACCTGTCCGGCCAGGTCGAAGTCTTCCATCTCGGACGGGCTGATGGCCGGGTACAGGCGCCAGTCCTCTTCCTCGCCCACCGTGCCCGGAGGCGTCAGGTGCGCCAGCTGCACGTTGCCGGGCAGGCCGTCGCCCCTCACCTCGATGGCGGCCACCGCGTCCAGGCGGTTGAGGAACAGCGTCGAGAGGTCGTTCTTGCTCAGCCCGCCGCCC
>JANXWI010000225.1 GCA_025351205.1 Deinococcus sp. | reverse complement strand
CCGCGCTGGAGATGCTGGGCCACCCGCTGCTGATGCCCATTCCCGACGTGGACCGCACCGACTTTCTGCTGATGATGGGGGCCAACCCGGCGGCCAGCAACGGCAGCATCCTGACCGCGCCGGGCATGACGCGCCGCCTGAAGAACATCACGGCGCGCGGCGGGCGGGTGGTGCTGCTTGATCCGCGCCGCACCGAGAGCGCCGACTACGCCGAGCATCACTTCATCCGGCCCGGCACCGACGCGGCCCTGCTGCTGGGCCTGCTGCACGTCATCTTCGAGGAGGGCTTGCAGAAACCGGGCCGCCTGGACGCCTTCACGGACGGCCTGGACGCGCTGAAAGCCGCCGCCCTCCCCTACTCGCCCGAGCGGGTGGCCGCCTTCACCGGCCTGGACGCGGGCTTTATCCGCACGCTAGCCCGCGACTTCGCCGCCGCCCCGTCTGCCGTGGCCTACGGGCGCATCGGGCTGAGCACCCAGGCGTTCGGCGGGCTGTGCCAGTGGCTGCTCAATGCGCTGAACATGGTGACCGGCAATTTTGACCGCTCCGGCGGCGCGATGCTGCCCCGGCCCGCCTTCGACCTGCTGGGCCGCGCGAAGAAGGGCGAGCGCAGATTGGGCCGTTTCACCTCACGGGTGCGCGGCCTGCCCGAGTTCGACGGCGAGCTGCCCAGCGCCGCGCTGGCCGAGGAGATGGACACGCCCGGCAGTGCTGAATCCGGTGGGGGTCAGATCAGAGCCTTCGTGTGCATCGCGGGAAACCCGGTGCTGAGCACTCCCGGCGGTCAGCGCCTCGACGCGGCCCTGGCGGGCCTGGAGTTCATGGTGGCCGTGGACCCCTACCTGAACGAGACCACCCGCCACGCGCACGTTATCCTGCCGCCCGCCTTCGGGCTGGAGGTGGAGCATTACGACGTGATCTTCCACCATTTCGCGGTTCGCAACACCGCGCGTCTGAATGCCCCCATTTTCCCGATTGGGCCGGACCAGCGCTTCGACTGGCAGATCTTCGAGGGGCTGCGCGAGCGCCTGACCGGCACGAAGGGCGAGGGGCCCTCGGCACGGCTGGCGCTGGGCCTGAAACACGGCCCCTACGCCCTGAGCTTAGGCGACCTGAACGCCGCCCCACACGGCCTGGACTTTGGCCCGATGACACCCTGCCTGCCGGAAAGACTGCTGACCGGGAACGGGCGGCTGAACCTGGCCCCCGAATCGCTGCTGGCCGATCTGCCGCGCCTGGAAGCGCTGCTGGACGTGCCCGCGCCCGCCTTCGTGCTGATCGGGCGACGGCAGCTGCGGGGCAACAACTCCTGGATGCACAACACCCCCCGCCTGATGCGCGGCGCGGACCGCTGCACGCTGATGCTGCACCCCGCCGACGCCGAGAAGCTGGGCGTGGCGAACGGCGACCTGGTGGCCGTGCAGAGCCGGGTGGGCCGGGTGGAGGTGCCCGCCGAGCTGACGGGCGCCCTGATGCCGGGCGTGGTCAGCCTGCCGCACGGCTTCGGGCACCATCGGAGCGGCACCCGGCTGGGCGTGGCCTCGGCGCACCCCGGCGTGAGCTACAACGACCTGGCCGACCCGCAATTGATCGACGAGCTGACCGGCAACGCGGCGGTGAGCGGCATTCCGGTGGCCCTGGAGCGGGCGCACGCGGAGCAGCCGGGACTGGTGGCGCTGAGCGCCGATTGAACCTCACCGCAATTCCGGCAGCGACTGGGCCGCCTTCGTCAGCACCTCTGCGCCGTGACGCAGCGCCTCCAGTTCCTGAGGGTCGAGGTCCGGCGTCAGGGTCCGCAGGATGCCGCCCGCGCCTACCACCCTGGGCAGGCTGAGATACGGGCCGTAGGACGAGGGGCCGCTGACGGTCAGCACGGCGCGGCGGTCTTTTAAAATGGCCTCGGTGATCAGGGCCAGCGCTGCCCCCACCCCGTAGTTGGTGGCCCCCTTCCCCGCGATGATCTGGGCCGCCGCCTGCCGGGTGCCCTGCTCCACCTCGCTTCTCAGGGTCTGGTCCACCTTCAGCACCTGCGACAGCGGAATGCCGCCCACGCTGGCGCTGCTCCAGGCCAGCACCTCGCTCTCGCCGTGTTCGCCCAGCACCAGCGCGTGCATGTTCTGCGGCGCAACCCCGGCGCGAATGGACAGCAGCGAACGAAAGCGGGCGCTGTCCAGCACCGTGCCCGACCCCAGCACCGAGGCCTGCGGGGCCAGTTTCGCCGTCAGGGCGGTCATGATGTCCACCGGATTGCTGGCGACCAGCAGCGCGGCCTGCGGGGCCGCCGAGGCAATCTGCGGAATGATCTGGCGAAAGATGTCGGCGTTTCTGCCCACCAGCGACAACCGGTCCTCGCCCGGCTTCTGGTTGGCTCCCGCCGTGACGACCACCACCGCTGCCCCCGCCACCGCGCCGAAATCGTCGCCGCTGCTGGACACCCGCACCGGGTGACTGACCGGGGCCGCGTGCGAGATGTCAGCGGCCTCGGCGTGCGCCCGCTCGGCGTCGATATCGACCAGCACCAGTTCGGTGCAGCTTCCGCGCAGCACCATCGCGTACCCCGCCGCCCCCCCGACCAGCCCCGCCCCGACAATGGCAACTTTCATGCCTTCAAGCGTATCGGCTGGCGCGTGTACAGGCACAGAGGTTTCGTTCACGCAGCCCTGCTCCTGCCCGTGCTCGCCGCGCTACCCTGCTTCCTGTGACGTTTTCCCGTGCCGACAGCTCTGCCGCCCTGCGCTTTCCCGCCGTGCGCTGGCTGCTGGTCTCGGGCGTCAGCGAGAGCCTCGCCAGTCGCGGGCTGGCCGTGATCATCGGCTTTCAGCTGTATCAGGTCACGCGCTCGCCGCTGGCGCTCGGCTGGCTGGGACTGGTCGAGGCGGTTCCGGCACTGGGGCTGGCGCTGTTGGGTGGGCACTTCGCAGACCGCCGTGACCGGAAGCGCATCGTGCTGGTCACGCGCTTTTTCAT
>JANXWI010000217.1 GCA_025351205.1 Deinococcus sp. | reverse complement strand
CCCAGGTTTCGGCCCTGAAACTGCCAGAGTGTGCCTGCCACGGCGATTTCCACGCCAACAACGCGCTGGTGCAGGGCCAGCAGGTGCGCCTCTTCGACTGGTCCGAAGCCTGCACGGCGCACCCGTTCAGCGACATCGGCTGGTTTCTGGCCTTCGTCATGCACCCCATGCGTAATAGCCTGGAGCTGCGCCAGGAGCATCCCGACCTGAGCAAGAGTTTGTGGAGACTGTACCTGCTGGAATCGGGGATTCAGACCCGTCTGAGCTGGCAGGACGCGGCGCTGCTGGCACTGTTTCACCGGGCCGTGGTCTACGACGCCACGTACCGCCACTGGACCGGGACGCTGCCGGGATTCGTGCCGCAGGTCACGCCGTATTCCCTGAACATGGCCCGCCGATTCGGTCCATCTGGCGACCCGGCCTGGGCGACCTCACGGTGAATCCTGCCGGGGTGCGTATGATGGTCCGGTGAAAGTCACCATCAGGGCCGCAGCCGAACGGCGTATCCGGGGCCGCTACCCGTTCGGGCACAGCGGCGACATTCTGAGTTCCGAGGCGGGCATAGCGCCGGGCGAGGTGGTGGACGTGTACGCCGAGACCGGCCCCTTCGTCGGGCGCGGCTACTTCAACGCGTCGGGCGCGACCCCGCTCAGGATGCTGACCTGGGGACGCGAAAACATCGACGCCGCCTTCTACAGAAAGCGTATCCGCGAGGCCCTGAAACGCCGCGAGGGCCGCGTCACCGAGACCAACGCCATGCGCGTGCTGCACGGTGAGGCCGACGGCACTCCCGGCATCGTGGCCGACCTGTACGGGGACGTGCTGAGCGTGCAGTTTCGCAACGCGGGCGTGGAACGTCACCGAGGGCTGATCGTCAAGGCGCTCCAGGCCGAACTGGACGCCGCGTCGGCCTTCGAGCGCAGCGACACCGGCGAGAGCGGGCGCGAGGGCCTGAGCGACACCACCGGAACCCTGTGGGGCGACGTGCCCGCGCGGGTGGCCTTCTTCGAAAACGACCTGGAACTGCATTTCAGCCCGCACGAGGGCCAGAAGACCGGCTTCTACCTCGACCAGCGCGACAACCGCCGCCTGATGCGTTCGCTGGTGCAGCCGGGCCAGGGCTTTCTGGACGTGTACAGCTACACTGGCGGCTTCAGCCTGCACGCGGCGCGGGCCGGGGCAAAAAGCATGGCGATAGACAAGGACCCGGTGGCGCTGGCCGTGCTGGAACAGGGGGCGCGGGCCAACCGGGTCGAGGTGGGCGTGCGGATGGGCGACGCGCTGGTGGCCCTGAAACGCCTGGAGGCCGAGAAGCGCCGCTTCAGTGCCGCCGTGATCGACCCGCCGACCCTCGCCAAGAGGCGCGACGACGTGCCCAGGGCCAAGCGCATCTTTTCCGAGGCCGCGACCTCGGTGCTGCGGATGCTGGAACCGGGCGGCGTGGTGCTCGTCAGCACCTGCGCCCACTACATCGGGGTCAACGACCTGCTCGACGCCGCCCGCATCGCTGCCGCCGAGGCCGAATGTGACGCCGCCGTGCAGGACATCACCTTCCAGCCCGCAGACCACCCGCACCTGCTGAGCGTGCCCGAGAGCCTGTACCTGAAAAGCATCCTGCTGCGTAAGGAAAGCTGAACGTTCGGCGTGAGCGCGGTCATGGTCCGCTTTTGTGCCGGGGGTAGCCTGGAGGCATGACCAGTCCTGCCGCCGACACCTCTGCCATCAGCTTTCCCAGCCCCGGAACCGTGCCGTACAGGGGCGGCTGCGTCACCGAACCGGCCTTCTTCGCGCTCGATTATCTGGTCAACTGGAAGGCCGACGTGACCGTGAACGGCGAGGTACATACCGATACGCCTGTGCTGGAGCTATTGAAGGCCATTGCCGCCGACCCGCAGAGCTACGGCGTGAGCGCCGGGCAGGCGCAGGCCGCCAGGGAGCGCTTTCTGGAGCAGGCCGGGCAGACGCTGGAGCAGGAGGGCGGTCAGCGGGCCTGGCTGGAAAAGGAATTCTGAGAGTTGGGGGGTGAAAAGTTCAAACTTTTCTCCGGGTTGGTGGAAGGCTTGCAAACGTCCTCCGAAACGCTCGGCCCGTTCACCCCCTCTCGTTCCGAGTTGTACCAGTCCCATCTCCACTCAAGGGGGAGGGGCTAAAAGCCAGACCCGCCTGATCTCGGCTCTCTATCTTCCCGAACGCCGCCGCCAGCCTGTCCACGGCGTCACGGATCGCTTCCGGCTCCAGGTGGGCGAAGGCCAGCAGCAGGGCCGGGGGCTGCGCCAGCTGGCTGTATTCGGCCACGCCGCTCAATCCCAGGCCGTGCGCG
>JANXWI010000136.1 GCA_025351205.1 Deinococcus sp. | reverse complement strand
GTGAGTTTCGAGATTCGCCGGGGCGAGGTGCTGGGGCTGGTGGGGGAATCCGGCAGCGGCAAGAGCACGGTGGCGCGGCTGATCGCCCGGCTGTATCGTCCCACCAGCGGCGAGGTGCGGCTGCTGGGCATGGCACTTCCGGCCCGGCTGGGCGGCGGCCCGCTGCGGCGCTTCCGGCGGCAGGTGCAGATGATCTTTCAGGACCCCTACGCCAGCCTCAATCCGCTGCACCACGTGCGCTACACCCTCTCGCGCCCGCTTCAGATTCATCGCCTGGCACGCGGCGAACAGGTCCGGGCGCAGGTGCTCGCGCTGCTCGAACGGGTCGGCCTCTCTCCGCCCGCCGTCTACGCCGACAAGCGGCCCGACGAGCTGTCGGGCGGTCAGCGGCAGCGCGTCGGCATCGCGCGCGCGCTGGCTGCCCAGCCGCAGCTGATCCTGGCCGACGAACCGACCAGCGCGCTCGACGTGAGCATCCGGCTCGACATCATGAACCTGATGCTCGACCTGAAAGACCAGGAAGGGCTGTCGATGCTGTTCATCACCCACGATCTGGCCGGGGCGCGCTACATGAGTGACCGGGTGGCGGTGCTGTACGCCGGAACGCTGGTCGAGATCGGCCCGGCAGAGGGCGTGATCGACGACCCGCAGCATCCGTACACCCAGCTGTTGAAACGCGCCGCGCCCAAACCCGACGCCGGACTGGTGCCGGAGGCCGTCGAGACGCGCGGGGAGGTGCCGGACCTGTCCAAGCTGCCGCCCGGCTGCCCCTTCGAGCCGCGCTGCCCGTCTGCCCGCGCAGAGTGCCGGGCGGGCCTGCCGCCGATGTATCAGGTCGGCCCCGGCCACCAGGTCCGCTGCGTGCTGCACGCTCCGCTGCTGAAGGGCTTGGACACGTCGCATTCAGTGGATGGTCATGGGCGTGATTAGGTTTATGTTCCGGGACGCCCGGTCTGCTTCCCCTCACCCCCTCGCTGCGCGAGGCCCCTCTCCCAAAGGTAGAGGGGGAGAGAACGCCCGTCAGACCCATTGACGCTGTACAAGGTTGTTCCCCTGGTTAATGCGGATGAATCTGGTCTGCTTTCTCCCTGGCCCCTTGCGGGAGACTCGCAGAACTGCTTGCAGAGGGCCGGGGAGAGGGGTAACGAAGCGTTATCGAGACGCCCCTGAATGATCTGTGCCCCGTCCTGAGCCACCCCCCCTCCAACGCCTGACCGTTCCCGCCCACCCTCCATCCCTCTCCAAAGGACACCCCTTCATGGCCCGAGTCAAGATCGCTTACATCGGCGGCGGCAGCACCCGCGCCCCGGGCACCCTGGCCTCGTTTATTGCCCAGGCCGACAATTTCGCGGGGTCGGAGATCGTGCTGCATGACCTCGACCCGGAACGCCTGGACCTTGTGCAGCGGCTGGCCGTGCGGATGTGCGAGGCCCAGGGCGCGGACCTGTGCATCCGGGCCACATCAGACCGACGGGACGCCCTGCAAGACTGCGACGGCGTGCTGTCGAGCTATCGTCCGGGCGGCTTCGAGGCGCGGGCACTCGACGAGCGCCTGCCGCTCAGCAGGGGGCTGATCGGGCAGGAGACCCAGGGCGCAGGCGGCTTCTTTATGGCGCTGCGGGCCATCCAGGTCGCTCGTGGTCTGGTTCACGACATGGAGAAGGTCTGCCCGGGCGCGACCCTGTTCAACTACACCAACCCCGTCAACATGGTGGCCCAGGCGATCAGCGACCATTCGCCCATTCGGGTGGTGTCGCTGTGCGAAGGTCCGATTGTGTTCCCGCGTGAGATCGCTCAGCTCGCGGGCCTGGACCCAGACAAGGTCCGCGCCGTGATGGTGGGCCTGAACCACGCCTGCTGGAGCGCGGCGGAGGACGGCGGTGCGCAGTACGGCGGCCAGCCGATGATTCCCCTGCTGGCCCAGAAGTTGCAGGAGGGCATTGCAGACGGCCATATTCTGGATGACTGGGCGAGGCGCTGGATGGAACTGGCGGTGCAGATGGACAGCCTGCCCGCGTCGTACATGAAGTACTACTACTTCGAGGCCGAGATGCTGGCCGAACTTCGGGGCAAAGTCACCACCCGCGCCCAGGACATTCTGGCCGAGGTGCCGCACTACTGGCAGCATTACCGCGAACAGGTGGAGCAGAGCACGCCGACGCTGGACCCGGCCCTGTCGCGCGGCGGAATCTTCGAGCTGGAGGTGGCCGTGGACGTGATGGACGCGGTGTTCAACGACAGGCAGGAAGTGTGGCCCACCAACGTTCGGAATGATGGGGCCATTCAGGA
>JANXWI010000129.1 GCA_025351205.1 Deinococcus sp. | reverse complement strand
CTGGTGCAGATGCCGCGCACCCACCTGTTTGCCGCGCCGAGCATCCGGGCGTCCATCCTCGCGCTGCTGGGACACGGGGCCGCCCTCCAGACGCTCGACCCGGAACCCATTCAGCACGGCGACTATCACTGGTGGCGGGTGGCCTACGGGGGCCAGGACGCCTACCTGCACGCCGCCGCGACCCAGCCCACCGGGCCTGATCGCCTCGCCTTCATCCAGAGCTACCTGCACACGCCCTACGTCTGGGGCGGGCGCACGGCCTGGGGGCTGGACTGTTCCGGGCTGGCGCAGCTGTACGCGGGCAAGGACGAGCACGGCAACAGCCGCCTGCCCCGCGACGCCGACCAGCAGCAGGCCACGACCCGTCCAGTCGAGGTGCCGCAGGCAGGTGACCTCGCCTTCTCTCCGGGGCACGTGGGCATCATGCTGAGTGAGCGCCGGATGATCCACGCCAACGCCACCCACATGGCCGTGAGCATCGAAACGCTGGGCGAGGGCGCGTATGGCCGCCGCCTGCAAGCCGAGCTGACGGGCTATGGACGCCTGCGGGAACAGGCGTGAGCGTCACCCACGAAACCCTGGAGCTGCACACCCGCCAGCCCTTCGGCATCGCCCGCTGGACGCACTCGGTGTACACGCGCACCTTCGTCACCTTCGAGCAGGATGGGCTGACGGGTCGGGGCGAGGCCGCGCCCAACGCCTTCTACGGCGAGACGGCGGCCACCGTCCAGGCGGTGCTGCCCGCCATGCTAGACAGTTTTCAGGACCCCTGGGACTGGGACGGGCTGCACGCGCGGCAGGGCGCGGTGTTTCCTCACCATCACCCGAGTGTCAGGTGCGCCCTGGAGATGGCGGCGCTGGAATGGTGCGCCCACAGCGCGGGCGTGCCGGTCTGGCGGCTACTGGGGCTGTCGCCCTCCCCCATTCCCGAGAGCAGCTTCACGGTGTCGCTGGCCGAGTTGCCAGACATGCGGCGGCAGGCCCATGAGGCCGTGCTGAAAGGCCATCATATTCTCAAGGTCAAGCTGGGCACGGACCAGGACGTGCAGATCGTCGAGGCGCTGCGAGAAGAGGCCCCGACGGCGCGGCTGCGGGTGGACGCCAACGCCGCCTGGAGCCGCCACGAGGCGCGCCGGATGCTGGAGGTGCTGGACGCGGCACAGGTGGAGCTGCTTGAGCAGCCGCTGGCCGCCGCCGACCTGGAGGGCCACGCCGAGCTGAGGCGCTTTTCCCGCGTGCCGATCATGGCCGACGAGAGCCTGCACCACGCCTCCGACATCCCGGCGCTGGCAGAGAGTTTCGACGCCGTGAACCTGAAACTCGCCAAGCTGGGCGGCCCCCTCCAGGCGCTACGGGCACTCCGCACCGCCCGCGCCCTGAACATGGGCGTGATGATGGGCTGCATGATCGAGAGCAGCCTGGGCATCGCGGCGGGCGTCCACCTGGCGGGGCTGTGCGACTGGGCCGACCTCGACGGGGCGCTGCTGCTGGCAGACGACCCGTACACCGGGCTGGACTGGCAGGCCGGGCAGGTGCGGCGGCCCACCGGGGCGGGCTGGGGCGTTCAGCGCGTTTCACGATGAGGAGCGTGACCACCGCCATCATTGGCTGCGGCAACCGGGGCGGCGACGTGTACGCCCGCCTGCTGGCCGAATCCTGGGCCAGCGTCACCCACCTGATCGACCCCGACCCGGCGAGGCTGAAGCTGATCACGGCGCGGCACGGGCTGGACGAATCCGCCTGCTGTGCCGACTGGGACGCCTTTTTCGCGCTCGGCAGGGTGGCGGACGCGGTGGTGATCGCCACCCCCGACGACCAGCACGTGCAGCCCTGCCTGATGGCCCTGAGCCTGGGGTATCACGTGCTGCTGGAAAAACCCGTCTGCCTGAAAGAGTCCGAGCTGGACACCCTGCTGGACGCCGAACAGGTCAGCGGCGGCTCGGTCACGGTGGCCCACGTGCTGCGCAGCACGCCGTTTTTTCTGGCTCTGCATGAGGTGGTGCAGAGCGGCGACCTGGGGCGACTGGTGGGCATTTCGCACGCCGAGAACGTGGCCTTCTGGCACTACGCCCACTCGTTCGCGCGTGGAAACTGGCGGCACAGTCCACCTTCCGCGCCGTTCGTGCTCGCCAAGAGCAGCCACGACCTCGACATTCTGCGCTGGCTGGCGGGCGCGCCCCCGGCCTGGATCATGGCCGACGGACACCAGCACCATTTTCGCCCGGAAGCGCGACCAGTCGGGGCCGCCGAACGCTGCCTGGACTGCCCGGTGGCCCACTGCCCCGCCGACGCCCGCCGGATTTACCTGACGCGGCCCGCCGACGCCTGGCCCAACACCGTGCTGACGAACACCGGAACACCGGAAGGCGTTCTGGAAGCGCTGCGGCACGGTCCCTACGGCCTGTGCGCCTTCCGAGGCGACAACGATCAGCCCGACCATATTTCTGCGCTGATCCACTTCGAGAACGGCGTGCAGGCCACGTTGACGGTGAGTGCCTTCACGCACGACAACACCCGCACCCTCAGAGTGCTGTTCACAGGCGGCGAGGTGCGGGCGCAGATGGAGCGGGGCGAGCTGGAGGTTCACCATTTCGGAAGGGGCACGGTGGAGACGCGGCGCTTTGACACACATGGCAACCACGGCGGCGGGGACGGCGGGCTGGTGCGCGGCTGGCTGGCCTATTTGCATGGCGAGGCGGCCCAGCCCACGCCGCTCGCCCAGTCGCTCGACTCGCACCGCATGGCGTTCGCCGCCGAACGGGCGCGGGCCAGTGGGACGGTTCAGCGGTTCTGACAAGCATCTGCCAATGAGAATAGCTTGCCTGTCAGAGGCGGGCTGGTGGTATTTTCAGCTCATGACCGAACCCATCAGATTGAGCGAACACGTCTACGCCCTGCCCATCGAGGCCGATCTGATGCTCGGGCGCGGCGTGCTGAACCTGGCCCTGATTCTCGACGCGCAGGCCGGGGCCACGCTGATAGACACCGGCACGCCCGGCCAGCTGCCCGCCATCGAGGCCGCGCTGGGAGAGCTGGGCCTGAAGATCACCGACATCAGGCGCGTGGTCGTGACGCACCATGACCTCGACCACATCGGGTCGCTGGAAGCCGTGGTGGCCGCGTCGGGAGCCGAGGTGCTGACCAGTGAGGCCGAGGTTCCCTACGTACAGGACGGCGTGCGCGCCCAGAAGATGCCGCCCGCAGACAGGGTGGACGAGCTGATGGCGCAGTTTCCGCCGGAGGTCCGCGAGATGGTCAAGAACATGCCTGCCGTGCATGTCCCTGTCACCAGAACCCTGCGAGACAACGAGGTGCTCGATATCGCGGGCGGCGTGCGGGTGGTGTTCACGCCGGGGCACACGGTGGGCCACCTGAGCCTGTACGTGCAGCAGGAAGGCGTGCTGATCACCGGAGACGCCATGTCCAGCGAGGGCGGCAGATTGGGCGGGCCGTCGGGGCAGGCCACGCCCGACATGCCACAGGCCATGAAAAGCGTGCAGAAGCTGGCCCAGTTGCCTGCCCAGAAAGTGCTGACCTACCACGGCGGCGTGGTCGATCAGGACGCGGCGCTGCAACTGGCGCGGGTGGCCGGGGAAGGCAACATCTGAATCAGAACTTCAGGGCCTCTGCTGTGAGATGAGACGCGTCGGCCAGCCGCAGCAGCGTGGGCTGGCCTTCGCCGTTCCAGAGCAGTTCGGTGACGGCAGTGTTGGCGTGGCGGTACTCATCTGAGAGCCACGCTGCTCGCACGTCCCGGCCCAGCAGCCGCGCCAGCACCGAGACCAGCGCCGCGCCGTGCGAGACGACCAGCACGGTTTCGCCGTCCTGCGGATTCAGGCCTGTCAGGGCCGAATGAACGCGTTCGCCCACCTGCGCCAGCGACTCGCCGCCCGGATAGCCGAACTGGCCGTCTGGGGCGGTCATCTCGTGGGCGTGCGTCTGCATGGCCGAGTAAGGGCGGCCCATCCAGTCGCCTGTGAAGATCTCGTGGACGCCTTCCAGCGTGTGCATCGGCAACTCAAGCACGTCTGCAAGGTGCCGCCCGGTCTGCTGCGCCCGCAGAAAAGGGCTGGCGTAGAGCCGAAGGCGCGGCAGGTTCAGCCTCTTCAACGCGGCCCCGAGCGCCCTGGCCTGGGCGTGGCCGGTGTCGTCGAGCGGCTCCTGGGCGCTGTCTTGCCCCCTGAACACCTGGGCGACGTTGCCGGGCGTCTGGCCGTGGCGGATCAGCAGGATGCGGGCGGGCATGTGGGCAGGATAGCGGGGCCGGGTGCTTACCGACCAGGCACCCGTCAACCAGACACCAGCGCGTCCTTCACGGTGCCGATTCCGCACGGTGCTGATTTTGCTCTGGGCGTAAACTGTACGAATGCGGTTTGAAGACCTTCCCGTGCTGCCCACCTCGCCCGGCGTGTACATCTTCCGGGGCAAGACCGACGTGCCCATCTACATCGGCAAGGCCAACAACCTCAAATCACGGGTGGGCCAGCATTTCAAGGCGGGCGGCAAGAGCGGCAGGTTCACCGCCGAGGCCGTGATGCTGGAGTTCATCTCGGCCCGCAACGAGGTCGAGGCGCTGGTACTGGAAGCCAACCTGATCAAGCAGCACCGCCCGCACTACAACGTGCTGCTGAAAGACGACAAGCACTACCCCTTTCTCAAGCTGACCAACGAGAAGTTCCCGATGCTGATCATCACGCGGCGGGTGCTGAAAGACGGGGCGGCCTACTACGGCCCGTACCCCGATGCGGGCGCGGTGCGGCGGGTCAAGAACCTGATCGACACCATGTACCCGTTGCGCAAGAACTCGGGCCTGCCGATGCAGCACAAGCCGCGCCCCTGCCTGAACTTCCACCTGGGCCGCTGCCTGGGGCCGTGCGTGGACCGGGCTGACCAAGGCGAATACAAGGCCGTGGTGGCCGACGTGAAGGCGCTGCTGGAAGGCCGGGCTGGCACGGTGGTCGCGGGCCTCAAGGAAAGCATGAGAGACGCCGCGCAGAAGCAGGATTTCGAGCAGGCGATGCGGCTGCGTGACCGCCTCCAGGCCACCGAAAAACTGTTCGGCACCGAGCAGAGCGCCTACATGTCCGACGAGACCGACCTGGATTTTCTGGGCTTCGCGCAGGCGGGCGAGTACGCCATGGTGCAGATGTTCCGCATGCGCGGCGGGCGCGTGCTGGGCCGCGACAAACGCTTTCTGACGGGCGCT
>JANXWI010000093.1 GCA_025351205.1 Deinococcus sp. | reverse complement strand
TGAGCATGCAACGCCGACTGGCAGGCCGCGCACAGTCCCGCCGAGTGTGCGAGCTGGCCCGAGCAGCCGGGGCAGCGGCGGGGCAGCAGGGTGTTCAGAACGGCCCGGAGGGTCACGCGGTCAGTCTATTCGCTTCCCGGTCCAGAACGCCCTGCCTACCGTTTCAGGGCGCCTGATTCAGGCCACGGTCAGCTCACTCGGTCAGTTCACTGGCACCGTTTCATTGAGCCGACACTGTTTCATTGGGCTGGTACTGTTTCGCTGGGACTTTGCAGTTCGTCGGCGAACAGGGGCGGCACGGCGGCCTCCAGGCGCTCGAAAATATGCTCCAGCGCGTGTGGATCGACGCCCGGCGAGGCCAGGTGCAGGCAGGTCAGGTAGTAGCGGCAGACCCTCTCCACACCGTCCTCGCCCAGCCGCGCGCGCTCGCTGGAGCTGAGCAGCTGAGCGAACGCCTGCGGTTCGCCCAGCGCCGGGTGGCTGCCCTGCCGGATGGCCGCCCGCAGAAAGGCCGTGACCTCGCCGGGATTGAGCCAGAAGCCGAACATCAGCTCGTCGGTCAGGCGGTCCAGCGACTTCATGGCCTCGGGCGGCGAGGCGCGCGTGATCATCTGGCGGGCCAGGTCCTGACGCATGATGCGCCGCGAGGCGTACTCGGGCAGGCTGAGCAGCGCCGTGGGCGTCAGTCGCCCGCCCAGCAGCGCGCGCAGGCGGTGGGCCATGAGGTAGTGCTGGTACTCCAGCAGCATGTCGCTGACGGGTGGTCGGGTCACTGACCAAGTCTATTAGGGCCAGGCCGGGGAGAGTGTGCCGCAGGCGGGACAGACCCTTTACGCAGCCTCCATTAGACTTATCCCGATGCTTTTGCCAGAACTGCTCATCGCCCGCCCGGGTGAAGCCCAGCACCAGCGGGCGGCCCGCAGCCTGCGCGCGGCGGTGCTGGGCGGAACGCTGCTGCCCGGCAGTCGCCTGAGTACGCGTACCCTGGCGCAGGGCTGGGGTGTGGCCCGCAACACCGTGCAGGACGCCATCGACCAGCTTCAGGCCGAAGGCTACGTGGAGGTGCGCCCCCGCAGCGGCAGCTACGTGGCCCAGCGGGGCGAGGCGGTCTACATCCCAAACGGTGCTCAGAACGGTGCCCGGACGAACGCGCCGCCCGCCGTGCCGCTGTCGGGCTGGGCCACCCGCGCCCTGAGCGGCCAGCGCCCGGACGCGCCCGCCAACTTCGCCGTGGACATGCGGCTGGGGCAGTCGCCGGGACTGTTTCCCTCCGAGCTGTGGGCGCAAGCTCTTGCCCGGCGGGCCACGGACGCCGCCGCGCTGCTGGCGGTGGGCGAACTGGGGCCAGCCGAGACCAGGGGGGCGATTGCCGACTGGCTGACCCGTGAGCGCGGCGCGGCGGTCACGCCCGATATGGTGATGCTCACGGGCGGCACCCAGTCGGCGCTGGACCTGCTCAGCCGTACTTACCTGGAACCGGGACGCGCGGCGGTGATGGAAGACCCCGGGTACGCCGGGGCGCGGCGGGCCTTCGGGGCGGTGGGAGCCACGCTGGAGCTGGTTCCGGTGGGCGAGGGCGGGCTGGACGTGTCCCGGCTGCCTGACCGGGCCTCGCTGGCCTACGTCACGCCGGGCTGCCAGTTTCCCACCACCGCCACGCTCAGCGCCGCACACCGTCAGGAGCTGCTGGCCTGGGCGCGGGAGCGGCAGTGCTTCATTCTGGAAGACGACTACGCCGCCGACTTTCACCACGCCGCCCGCCCGCCCGCGCCGCTTCAGGGGCTGGCCCCGCAGGGAGTAATTCTGCTGGGAACCTTCAGCCAGAGCCTCGCGCCCGCCCTGCGCAGCGGCTACCTGGTGGCCCCGCCGGAGGTGCTGAACATCCTGGCCCGCACCCGCCCGCTGACCGACCGGCACCCACCGACGCTGGACGCGCTGGCCCTGTCGGATTTTCTGGCGTCCGGCGGCTACATGCGGCATCTGCGCCGCGCCCGCAGCCAGGTGGCGCGCCGCCACGAGGTGCTGCACGACTCGCTCAGGGCCGCGCTGCCCACCTTGCAGCCGCGTCCGGCGCGGGCGGGGCTGCACCTGTATCTGCCCCTGCCGCCCGGAGTGAGCGAACAGGCGCTGCAAGAGCGCGCCGCCGCGCACGGCCTGGGATTGAGCGGCGTGGCCGAATACAGCCAGCTGGCGCAGCCCCCGGCCCTGCTGCTGGCCTTCGCCCACCTGGAGCCGGAAGCGATCCGTGACGCCGTGGACAGGCTGGCGGCGGCGTTCGGGAAGAT
>JANXWI010000074.1 GCA_025351205.1 Deinococcus sp. | reverse complement strand
CAGCAATGGTCCCCGACTTCCTGCCGCCAGAAAAGTGGCGAGCGCAAGAATGCCCGCCGGAATGCGCCACCACAAACTTCCTCCTCGCCACAAAATCACCATCCACAGTGCAATGACGGCCACAAGTCCCAACGACACGATGTAGTAGTAAGGATGGCCCAGCCGTGCCTGCACACCCGCAACACCCTGTGTCAGGAGGGTGTATCCCCAAGCGGTAGCAAAAATAACCAGCTGCCCCCACAACAGCGGCCTCAGATTACGGCTGTCGCGCAGATACACCCCCGCCGAGATCATGGCGAGGATCAACAGGGTGCGGGCCGCTGCCAGACCCAACGAGAGCAGGGGCCGGGGCGTAAAGAGGGCGGCCACAAGCTGCGTTGAAGCAAAAAAGAACAGCACATACCGGGCGGTCAGCGGGAGGGTTCTCAGCAGCTTCAGTGAACCGAAGGCGATTAGATAAAGCGGTGGGAAGATGGGAATAAAAGCAATCAACCAGCTGACCCACTTTGGCGGTACAAAACTTGGAAGATCGGCGGAAACAGGCTGGCTCACGCCCGCCACTATAGCCGCCATTCCTGAACGACGGACCAGCGGAATTCCCGCCCAGGTGAGGGCCAGTGCAGCAGCAACACCTTGAGGTCAGCCCTGCACCGGCAACACCCGGACGCCGCCCCAGGTCAGCTCGGCCACCGTGAGCGCCACGTCCAATGCCCGCACGCTCAGTTCCAGCGTACCGCCGCCGCCCACGCCCCGCAGCGTGAACCACTCGCCAGCAGGCAGGCCCCCGCCGTAGACCTCTGCCGGGTCCTTTCCCGCCTCGCCGCAGGCCTCCAGATCAGCCTGCACCGTGTCGTCAGTCTGCTGTACGGTGTAGACGGTGCGGGGGCCGTTACCGGCGCGCAGACCCAGAGCGTGCGCTGCCGGGCGCGTCCCCAGTTCCGGTGCGGCGCGAAACACGTCGGTGCGGGCGGTCAGGCTCCAATCTCCCGCCGGAACCTCACCGGCACCCAGGGTCAACAGCGGCGGCGGGCCGTAGCAGCCGTGGCGCATGACTTCCAGCTGGCCGCTGTCGAGCGCCACCCGGTAGCTGTTGGGCGTGCGGGTTTCGCGGCGAAACGCGGCCAGGGCAGCGGGCGCGGCGGCCCGGATTGCCCCGGAAGAGGTCGGTTCCAGCGCGCCGGGCCGCCCGGCAGCTGAATTCTGCTCTGCGAGCGCCTGCACCGCCTGAGCCGCCATGTCTGCCAGGCCAGCCTTGCGGGCGTAGTACAGGCTCAGGGCCGGGCGGCTTTCCAGAAAGAAGCGGGCCAGCGTCTGCCGCACCGCCTGGCGCTCCAGGCCCGTCAGCGATCCGGCCAGCGCCACCCGCAGGGCCTCGCTGCCAAATTGCAGCCAGCGGGTCTGGTCGTCGCTGCGGTAGTGCAGGCTGGGCAGCAGGACGTGTTCGTGCCCGGCAGCCGGTACCAGCAGGCCCTGCTGGGCAGCGTACAGCAGCGTCTGGGAACCGTCCTGTCGAGCGCCACCATTCAGCAGCTCCGCCAGTTCCCGGTCAAATCCCGTGTGGATCAGGCTCAGCCGTGCCAGCTGGTGCCGCGCGTCGGCGGGCAGGGCCGCCACCTCGCCGAGCAGGGCACTCAGCACGTCTTCGGGCAGGCTGGCCTGGGAGGCGGGCCAGAACGGCTCCCGTGGCTGGGCTGATGGCGACTGGGCTGATGGCGACTGGGCTGATGACAACTGGGCTGACAGCAGCCGGGCTGATGTCAACTGGGCTGACAACGCATGGGCCGACTCATGAAGCGACTGCCGATACAGCGCCTGGGCATGCAGCGGCCAGCCCTCGGAACGCTGGATCAGCCGCGCCGCCCTCGCCAGCGTCTGGTCATCCGGCCCTGCTGGCTGGCCCGGCAAACCCTCTCCGGGCTGCTGTTCCCAGGCCCGCAGCACCATCTGGGTGCTGAGCGGCGACATCTGGAGCCGGGTCACCCGCTGGGCATCGACGGAGGCCACCTGTTCGGCCACCGCCTCCAGCCTCGCAGGCAGGGTTTCCGACAGCACCAGGATCAGCGGCAGTGGCAGGTCGAGCAGGAAGTGGACCAGACCGGGCAGCCATGACTGACCGAGAAGGGCGTTGTGGACTGCGATCACCAGTTTCAGGCCGCTGCGGCGCAGGCTGCTTGCCAGGTTGATCAGGCCGTCGTCGGCGCGGCCTGGTCTGTACAGGAGCGGCCCTGAAGGCGGCCCGTCGGTGGCCCGAGTTGCCGCCCGCTGCCCCCCTGTTCCGGGTTGACCATCTCCGGGCTGGGCTGGAAGAAGCCGGTTCAGCTGCTGCGCCAGCGCCTCCTGAAACAGCGCCTGCTGCACCGGGGCCTGGAGCTGGATCAGGTGCCAGCCGCTGCCTACCACGCTCTGCCGCAGCAGGGTGCGTTTGCCGCTGCCGACGCGTCCGTACAGCAGCAGCAGCTGCGGCGAAGTGGAGCGCTCCAACAGTGGCGCGAGCAGACGCTGCTCCTCCCAGACGCACTCCCAGGGCAGCGCGTCGGTTTTTTGGCCCGGTGGGGCGGTCTGAGTGGAAGCGGTCTGGTGCAGCCTTGCACTGGCTTCGCCCGCGCTGTCAGGCCCAGCACCATCCCGTTCGGGGCCATTCGGATAAGTCGTGCCCGGCCCCACGCCGTTCGGCCCAGTGCTGTGTATTCCAGTGCTGTGTGTTCCAGTGCCGTGTCTTCCAATATCGCGGGCTCCAGTTCCGCCCGCTTCGGTGCCGTGCATCTCGATGACGTGCTGCCCACTCCTATGCTGCTCAGTCTCGTGCTGCTCAGTCCCGTGCAGCCCAGTTCCGTGCAGCCCAGTCCCGTGTCTTTCAATTCCGTTCATTCCAGCACCGTCCATTCCGGTGGCGTTCGTTCCGGCTTCATCCGGGTCGGTGTTCGGCAGACGCAGGCCCAGCTGCTCGGCGCGCGCCCGGACCTGCCGGGCCAGGACCTGCTGCCCTGCGCGCGCCAGTCGACTCTGTACCGTGCCCAGCGTGCGCTCGACCTGCTCGATGATGGCCCAGCGCTGGCCCTCCAGCCACTGCTGGTAGCGCTGGCTGCCCAGGTCTTCCAGGCCGCTCAGCGGCAGCCCCCGCAGCTTCGACAGCCAGGGCAGCAGCTGCTCGCCCTGGACCTCCGGAGCCGCCGACAGCCAGGCGCTCAGGTCCAGCGGTGCCCGGAAGGCGAGCATCGGCTGGCGTTCCGGAAAATGCGCCACGTCGTCGCGCTTCAGTCTCGCCAGTTCCACGCGCAGGTTGCGCAGCGGGTCGGGCGTGTTCCAGAGCAGTTCGGCCAGGTGCTCACGGTGGTGCGCCAGGCCCTCAAGGCACAGGTAGGTCAGCAGGGCGGCGGCCTTGCTGGAGACCGGAACAGTTTCTTCCCGCCGGGTCAGATGAACGTGCCCCAGAACGTGTAGCACCATGTTTTCCCCCCATGGATTGCCTTTTTTTGGTGCGTCTTGAGGCCAGCGCCTCTGCCGCAGGCCGCCTTGGCCTCTGCGTTCGGTCTTGACCCAGCTCACTCTTAATCTGGCCCACTCTCAACCCGGCCCGGTCTTGGCCAGCGCACGCTCCACCCGGCAGCAGACCCATCAGAGGCGGAGGATCGGGGGCCACGAGACGTTAAAACCGGCCTCATGAGCTTGATCCGGTAAAAAGAGACGGTACACGGCGGCGCAGTTGGCAGGGTCAGGCACGGGGCCGACGCGGCATGAAAAGCGGCGAAAGACGACGATTCGCACGTAGATTAGCGCAGTTTTGCCGGAGAGAGAAGGTGCCGGGCCGCTCCCCTGTCGTCCCCGCCCGCTTTCAGGCCCACGCCGCGTTAATCCCCATGTTTAATGCGTTCCGTGGGTGTTTAACCTGACTCTAACGTGCCATTCATTACAGTGACGGTGCAGTCTAAAGCCGGGGCAGATTCACACAGGGCAGGTGCGCGGCAGGCGGTGCAGCAGGTCGGTACCGCAGTCGCGCCGGGGATCTCAGTTGACAGGCCAGAGGGAACTGTCAGCCGGTCTGTGGGGCCGGGTTCGCCACCTTGAGGGCAGACTTTGCAGCTGCGGGCCGGGATCTTCGGTTCAACCAGGACCCATGGTTCACATGGGCAGCGTTCCGGTGAGGGCGCTGGGGGGAACTGTGGTTTCGGCTGGGAGCCTGCCCGAGGGGCTGCGGCGGCTGAACGGCTGCAAGGCCAGTCAGGTGGCGACGACCTTCAGATTGCGACACCTTCAGATTGCGGCACAGGGGGGGAATTTGGTGAAACATTCCGGTTGGCAGGCATGAGGACGTCGGCGCGGGGGCAGGCAGCCACACAACTTCAGGCAGGAAGAGGGAAGTACACAACCACAGGGGGAAGCTCTATGCAACACAGGAACAGCAAACTGGCGATGCTCGCCGTCACCGGCCTTCTGGCGCTCAGCGCCTGCGGACAGAACGCGGCACCCACGGCGATCTCGGCAGGTACGGCGGGGACCACGCCGGTCACTCCGGCTCCCGTGGCGGTCACGCCCGGCACGGGCACGCCGCCCGTGGCCCAGCAGGTCGAGGGCTGCGCCACCATCACCATCGATCTGGAGGGCGTCGCAGCGGTGGACGGCAAGACCACCGCGCCCGTGACGGTGCTCGACAGCAGCGGCGCGCAGGCGTTCAGCGGCACGGCCAGCGACCTGGAGGCCCTGAGCCAGAAGTTTCCAGCCGGGACCTACACCGTCAAGGCCGGAACCCTTCAGGGCTACGCGGCCAGCAACAGCCCGCAGAGCGTGACGCTCGACTGTGACGCCAACAAGGCCAAGACCGTGCTGCTGCAATACAAGACCTCGGCGGCGGCCCAGGCCAAGGTGGCGTCGCTCAGCTTCGCCGCCCAGAACCCCGTGACCGACGGCAACCTGCAAGACCTGCCGGGCAACAAGGAAGACAACGCCAACAAGAACGTGATGCTCTACGCCTCGCAGACCGAGGAAGCGGCGCTCGTCACCCTGCTGGTGAAAGACGCCTCCGGGGCACCTGTGGCCGGGGCCGCCGTGAACGTGCAGGTGGACAGCCAGGGCGTCGCCATCATCGGTGGGCACATTCGCAGCGTGGGCAGCCCGTCACAGAAGCTGTCCTCGCAGGCGATGTCCACCCAGGCCGTCGCGTACAGCGACGACCAGGGCGTGGTGCGCTTCACCGCCTACGCCACCAGCGCGCCTGCCCAGGGCACGCCGGTCAAGTTCGTGGTGTCGGCCACCAATGACGGCGGCGCGGCGCTGGCCGAGTTCAAGATGTTCTTCATCAACATGAGCCACCTGTACTACGCGGGCAACACCAATTTTGGTGGCGAGACCAGCGCCCCGGTTCCCAGCAAGCAGCGGCTGGGCGGCAGTGTGGGTGCGTTCGAGAACAACTGGATCGACCCCAGGCAGCGCACGCACGCCTTCGACACGGTGGCCTACGCCAAGCAGCCGCAGGCCGGACCTTCTGATGTGGGCGGCAAAGGCCCCTTCCCCGGCTACATGCAGTACACCGTGAGCGGCGCGGGAGCGGGCCGAGTGTTCCTGACCACCGACTCCGGCGGCAACGCTGGAGATAGCACCATCAAGTCCACCGGCGAAACCTACCTCAAGACCCGCGACGACGTGAAGGTCACCGACCTGGGGCTGAGCGTTCAGGTCAAGGCCGACTACCACTACGAGGTCCGGTTCGGCAGCAGCACCTACGACTTCCTGCTCAAGAGCTACCTGTTCGACAAGAGCTTCACCGGCACCATTCTGGACATCAGCAAGGTCGGACCCGACATCCAGACCTGGACCGGTTATGACCGCACGGTTGCTCCCCTCCACGACGCCTACAAGCCCGACGACGTGACGCTGCTTCCGGCCATCGATCCGAGTGGTCTGACGCCTTCGCTGCTCGACGACTTCGTGGTGGGCAAGACCTACGACTACACCATCACGGTGAAAAACAGCGGCAAGACGGTGGCCCGCAACGTCATCGCGCGCGACGTGCTGCCCGCCGAGCTGGGATTCGTGCAGGGCAGTGTGAGCGTGAGCAAGAACGGCGCGGCGGTGGCGAACAGCAGCCTGCTGGCGACCTACAACGCCCAGCGGCACGCCTTCAACCTGTCGTTTACCGGCGCGGCCAGCATCGGTGAACTCCAGCCGGGTGAGGCGTTCACCATCACCTTCAAGGTCTACCCGCGCCAGAAGCCCGGTTACGCCTGGAACGACAACAACCGTGACGGTGTGAGCGATCCGCTGAGCACGGCCAACCCCACCGGCTTCTACGGCGAGAACGCCCCGCGCACCACGCTGTACGAGGACCCGTACATGATCAAGAACCGCGCCAAGGCCTCGGCTGAAAACGCCTTCGAGGTCGATGCCTACAAGGACATCTACGTGGTGCGCCCCGAGCTGTTCATCGACAAGCGTGCCCGCAAGGACGTGGTGTACAGCAACCAGCCGATCACCTTCGACATCTCGGTGTACAACCTGGACCGCGCCGTGTTCGACCTCAACCCGGAGGTGCAGGCGGGCTACGCCGACCTCAAGAAGCGTTTCGCGGCCCAGTACCAGGGCGAGGGCTTCGCCTACAAGCCGCGCCTGGAAGACAGCTACGGCTACAACCTCGACTTCGTGAATGCTTACGACGCCGCTGGCAACCGCATCACCACCTTCGAGCAGAACGGCAACAACAGCCTGGCGATCAACCTGCCGGACGTGCTGAAGACCAGTGCTACCGAGGCGCCAGCGTACAAGCTGTCCACAGTGTTCCAGGCCGAGAACAGCGTGCGTGGCCCGAGTGGCCGCGACAACGCGGGCCGCGCCGCCAACTGGAACTGCGTGCGCCTGTACGCCTGGAACCTCAACCAGCTCGCCCCGGTCCAGATTCTTGACGAAACCATCAGGGCGCAGGCGCAGACGGCGCAGTTCCCGCCACTCCACCGTCAGTACGAGGGCATCGACCGCAAGTTCGGCTTCCTCAACCTCGACGGCAACACCGGCCAGTTTCTCACCGGCGAGCGTGGCATCGACAAGAACGGGCGCAACTACCTGGTCTCGTGCGACTACGTGCAGGTGCTCGACAGGCCCAGCTTCGACCTCGGCCTGTTCGACGCGGCGCGCGGCACGTCTGCCTCGGCGGCCACGACCGACTACACGGTTAATCCCAACCGCCTGACCGACGCCCAGGATATTCCGCAG
Source organism: Deinococcus sp. (assembly GCA_025351205.1). GTDB lineage: Bacteria > Deinococcota > Deinococci > Deinococcales > Deinococcaceae > Deinococcus. The sequence continues at coordinate 12,187 of JANXWI010000074.1, read as the reverse complement.
AACAGCTACTTCGAGTACGACTACTCGTACACCAACGAGAGCGCCGACAGCGCGAACAACGTCCGCAGCAGCATGACCCTGCCCAGCTTCGCCAGCCTGAACGACCTGGGCGTGGTGTACACCAGCGGCGGCGTGCCGAAGAACTACAGCATGGCCGATGTGCTCGCAGGCGTGACGCTGCCCGGCGGAGCCTCGCTGACCGGCACCCGCAGCGGCAACGTGGTCACCATGCGCGTGAGCGCCATGAAGGCCAAGGACGCGCTGTTCGCCCAGTTCGTGATGTACGCCAACCAGGCGGGCAGTGGCAAGGCCGTCACCACGCTCGACTGGGACGAGAACACCAACGGCGCGCCGCTGACCGAGGACGAGTTCACCAAAGTCACGCTGCGCTGATGGATGGAGTCACGCTGCGCTGACCAACAGAGACAGTTACGCTGCGCTGACCGGACAAAACAGCCACGCTGCGCTGACCGGGATACCGGGTCGCGCAGCGTCCGGGCACCCTCACCCTTCCAGCAGGTCCAGATGACAGGCCTGCACGCGTAAAACAGACGAACCCCCGCTCCGGCTGGGGTTCGTCTGCTGCCATGTTGCAGGGCAAGTGGACAGGACCTGCGGGTGGACCGCCACACCGTCGAAAACAATCAGGGAGGGCAGACACGTCATGGTGTCTGCCCTCCCTGTCAATCCGCTCTGTTCAGCTGATCCTTTATCCCAGTCGGCTGAACAGCGATTCCGGTCCCGGCGTCAAGCCTCTGTGCCCTCGCTGCCTTCGGCGGCCTCCTTGGCCTCTTCCTTGGCGGCCTCGACGCTGGTCTCGCCCTCCAGAATGGCCTCGGCGGCCTCCTCGCTCAGCTCGCCAGCGGCCACCAGACCCGCCACCTGGGCGGCCTGGTCCTCGGCTGCGGCCTCGCCCTCGGACATGCGGGGGGGAAGCACGCTGACCACCATCAGCTCGGGGTCGGACACCAGCTTGACGCCCTCGGGCAGCTTGACCTGACCGGCCAGCACGTGATCGCCGATCTTCAGCTTGGTCACGTCGATCAGCAGTTCCTGGGGAATGCGGCGCGGGCCGGGGGCCAGAACCTGAAGGTTGTGGACCACGATATCCACCAGACCGCCGTAGATTTCGCCCGCCGCCTTGCCGCTCAGATGCACCGGAACCGCGACCTCCAGGGGTTCGCCGTAATGCACCAGCGTGAAATCGACGTGAATTGGAATACGGCGGCGGGCGTCCATCTGAACGGTCTTGACCAGCGCGGGAAAGCTCTCGCCGCCCTCGATCACGATGTCGAAGATGCCGGTGCGGCCCTGGACGCGGAACGCCTTGTCGAACTCCTTGCGGTCGAGGGTGAACGAGACGTTCTGCTCTTTGTTGTAGGCCACGGCGGGCATCTTGCCAGCCAGAAGCTCTTCACGGGTGCTGCGGGGGTTCGCCTTGAGTTCCATTTTTTCGTCCTCCATACCTGCTGGCCGCCCTGCACGCGTCGCCGGAATACTTGCCACAGAGTCACTCCAGGGAAGCTTCCGGCGGGGCGGGGGCCATGCAACCTGCGGAGTATAGCAAAAGAGAGCCGGGGCCGGGAAGCCTGTTCACACCTCATTTGGCCACGCCGCCGGACAGGCCGGAGTGGCGCGGTCTGAACATGGCGGCCAGCTTCGGATTCCGGCGCTCAGGGTGGGGCGCTCAGGGTTCAGCCCGGCAGCAGGGCATTCAGGTCAGCCGCCGTGATGGCCCGCGTCTGGGCACCGACGCTGGTGGCCGACAGCACCCCGGCGGCGTTGGCGGCCAGGGCGCTGCTGGCGAGCGGCTGCCCTCCGAGCACGGCGTGGGCAAAGGCCGCCACGAAGGTGTCGCCCGATCCGGTGGTGTCCACCACGGCGTCGGCCACCTTCACGGCGTCGATCAGCTCGGTCTCGTCGGGCGTCCAGACGATGCTGCCCATCGCGCCCACCTTGACCACCACCTTCTGCACCCCGCGCTTGCCCAGCGAGAGCAGCGCCGTGCTGATGCTCGACGTGCCGGTCAGCGCCAGCAGTTCGTGCTGGTTGAGCAGCAGGTAGTCGCAGCCCAGCACGGTGTCCATCAGGCCCGTTCCCACCGAGTTGACCGCCCCGGTTCCCAGGTCCATGAAGGTGGGGACCCCGGCCTTGCGGGCCAGCCCCAGCGCCTTGACGGCGTACTCGCGCTGCGGCCCGCCGATCAGGCTGTAGGCCGACACGATCAGGGCGTCGGCCCCCTCGATGTCCTTCTTTTTCAGCTTGGCCGCGTCGAGTTCGCGGTTGGCCCCGCCGTAGGAGATCATGGCCCGCTTGCCGTCGGGGGTCTGCATCACCGTGATGGTGCTGGTCAGCAGCTGCGGGTCGCGCTGCACCGCCGCCTCGCTCACGCCGCTCTCTCGCACCTTGCTCAGGGCGTACTCGGCAAAGGGGTCCTCGCCCACCCGCGCGCCCAGCAGCACCGTGTGGCCCAGCCGCGCCAGCGTGACGCTGATGGTGCCGCCGGCACCTCCGGGCTGCATGGTGGCGCGAATGGGGGAGACCTCCTCGCCGGGGGCAGGCAGGTGTTTGAGGTGGTACAGGTGGTCTACGGTCACGTCACCGATGACAAAAAATTTCAAGGTCGTTCCTCCGGAGAACGTGGGTGAAACGGCGCTCACAGGTCCGTGATGAGCCGCCCGCCCCTGTTCCGTGTCGCTGGACTGGCACTGCCGGACCGGGGCGGGCCAGCCCCCTGTTCCAGCACCCACTGCGTTTGCGGCATGCTACCACGCCTCCCAGTCAGCCCAGGGTACAGCCTTGAACCTGCGGGAGACCGGTGTTGGTCTCTGCCCGTGGCGCGGGAGGGAGGGGCCAGAGGCTGGATGAGCGGAGCGGGAAGACGCACTGGCCGTGTTAGATCAGCAACCCGTTTCTTCTGGTCTTCCGGAAAACAACGTCCCGATATGAATGTCCCGATATGAACGTCCCAATACAGATGCTCGTGTTCGATCTGAAGTCGATTCCCCGTGTAGTCCATGCCCCTGACTGGTTCCTCTGCCTGACTGGCCCATTTAGCCTGACTGGCCCATTTAGACGTGTTCAGTTTTGCTCAGCAGGCGGTACAGCTCTCGCATGGCACTCAATAGCACGTCTTCGGCCCGCACTGCGCCGGGCAGCCCGGCCCCTGCCAGGGCGGCGTCGAGCTGCGTCTCGTCGTGGCCTGCCATCCGCAGGTTGTTGCGCAGAGTCTTGCGGCGGTGGTGCAGCGCCTGTTCCAGCAGCAGCACCAGGCCCTGTGGGGGCTGCTCGCCCGTGAAGTCCAGCCGCACCACGCTGGAGGTCACGTCGGGGGCCGGGAAAAAAGCGCCTTTGGGCACGTCGCGCAGCAGTTTCGCCGTGCCGTACAGCGAGACCAGGGCCGACAGGTAGCCGTAGCCGTCCTGGCCCGGCTGGCTGCCCAGGCGCTCGGCCACCTCGCGCTGCACCAGCACCGTGGCGCTGACGACGCTGCCACTTTTCATGAAGCGGGTCAGCAGCGCCGTGGAGATGTAGTAAGGCAGATTGGCGATCACGCGGGTGCCGGCGGGCAGGGAGGCGTAGTCGTAGTCGAGCGCGTCGCCCCAGACGATGTTGATATCCAGGCCCGCGAGTGTTTCGGCCAGCACACCCTTCAGGCGCTCGTCTTTTTCCAGCGTCGTGACGGTTGCGCCGCGCTCGGCCAGCTCTCGGGTCAGCACGCCCAGGCCGGGACCGACCTCCAGCACGCTTATGCCCGCTTCCGCTCCGCCCGCCTCGGCGATCAGGCGCAGGATGTTGCCGTCGATCAGAAAGTTCTGCCCCAGGCTTTTGGTCGGGCGCAGGCCATGCCGTTCCAGAAGCTCGCGCACGGTGCGCGGCGAATACAGTTTGAGGGCCTGGGTGGGGGTCGGTTCTGGGTGGTCGGTCATGGTTACAGGTCTGCGCAGGTACAGGCCACCGCCGGGAAAAGGCGTGCGGGCAGACCGGACCGTTATAGCACCTGTTTCCGAACCAGCTTGTGCGTTCACGCTCCAGGACGGCTGTTTGCAGGTCACCGGTCACGCGCCAGCTTCCGAATCATCCGGCGGAACCGTTTCTGGACGGTCAGTCTGAACGGTCATACGGATTCCGCTCAATTTCTGCACAGTCGGAACAGCGCCGTCTGCGCGTCCATACCGCAGAGGGGCGTACCTTCTCCTTCTCCCGTTGGTCGGATTGAACCCGTGGTTCATACAGGATTCAAGTCGGAGTCCGTATCAACCCCTGACCACCCCGTGACCGACCAGCTCACGCGCTGTAAGCCCGCTGTGACATTTAGAACATCAAGATAGAACCGTCACCTGAACGAATGGCCCCGACTGGCGGACAGTCGGAGCCGGGGCAACAGCCAGGGGTGACGGGGCATCTGGCGTGTCCAGTTCGGCAGGCCCGGCCAGCTGCAAAGCCGGTGGCGTGAGCGCCAGAGGTCAGGGCACACCCGCGCCGCCCCAGTTGCGGTGCAAAGCGTTTGTGCCTGAACACGCTGGCAAGGAGACATATGAAGAAGCTCATGACGATGGTGGCCCTGATGGGCACGGTGGCAATGGCACAGAACGCTCCAGCCGCCACCAAGACGGCCCAGGCGGCCCAGGCGGCCACCCAGGCGGCGGCAGCGGTCAAGGTGACGCTGGCCCAGGACCAGATCAAGGCGAGCACCGTGGACGGCAAAACGGTGGAGAACGTGATCGCCAGTCCCAAGACCGTGCTTCCGGGCGACGTGCTGCGCGAGGAGGTCACGGTGGCCAACGTCTCGGGCAAGGTCGTTAAAAGCCCGGTGATCAGCGTACCCGTGCCCAAGGGAACAGTCTACGCGGGCAGCGCCACCCCCAGCGGCGAGAGGTGGAACACCCAGTACAGTATCGACCTCGGCAAGAGCTACGCCGCCACGCCCATGAAGACCGTGACCGTGACCGAGAACGGCAAGAGCGTGACCAGGCAGGTGGCCGCCCCTGTGACCGAGTACACCAACGTGCGCTGGGTCATTACGCAGCTGGCCGCCGAGGAGTCGCTGAAGCTCAGCTTCCGGGTGCGGGTCAACTGACAGCAGGCTAACTGGCAGCGGGTCAACTGACGTAGGTGCGTAACCACACCCCCTGAACTTCATTCCGTTGACATGTGTTGCGTGTCAGCCGTCTCAACTGTGACGACTGCTTCCGGGTCGCCCTGTATCACGTCGCCTTTTCGTCGTTCTCCGTCCTGAATGTCCCAAAACCCGATGTTTCGGGTGAGCCGTCGCCCTGTTCCTGAGGAGGAATGAATGAAGAAGCCCCTGAGTCCGATGAAGAAGTCCGTGAGTCTGCCCCAACGGTTCGTGTCCCTGAGTGTTCTGTCGCTGATGGTGGCCCTGGCTGCCGGGTCCACTGGCGCAACCGGCACCACCGCCGGGCTGAGTATCGTGAACACCGCGACCATCAACTTCAGCGACGACCTGGGCGCGGCCCAGACCCCCGTGAACTCGAACACCGTCAGTACCACGGTGCTGCCGGTGCCCAGCTTCACCGTCACGCCCAACCAGACCACCACCGGCACGGTCGCAACCGACGCGCCGGACTACGCCAGGCCCGGCCTGACCAAAACGGCCAAGCCCGGCGACATCGTGGCCTACCCCTACACCCTGACCAACACCGGCAACGTGCAGGGTGAGAGCTACGACCTGAGCACCGGAACCACCGCCAGCAACGGCGTGGGCGGCACGGGTACGGGGCTGGCCCAGACAAGCGTCAGGTACTACGCGGTCAACCCCGACACCAACGCCGACGGCACCGTGACAGCCGCCGAACTGACCGCCCTGACGCCGATTACCAGCATCAGCGGCCTGGCCAAAGACGGCTTCGTGGGCTTCTATCAGGTCTACACCATTCCCACCACCGCCACCGACGCCCAGACCTACGGCTCCAGCCCCACCGGCACCCGCAAGACCAACGCGGCGGCGGGCAGTGAACCGGCCACTCCTTACACCCAGCCCAGCGACAGCAACAACGCCAACCTGACCACCGTGTCGCGCACCGACGCCGTGGCCATCGGGCCGAAGACCTACCCCGACGGCAACGCGCCCGCCGCCACCACCTACGCCTCGGTGGACACCACGCCCGTGACCGTGACCCAGAGCGGCGACACCCAGAGTGCCCCCTCGGTCAGCACCACCACCAGGGTGACGTTCACCAACACCGTGCGCAACCCCGGCAACCGCCCCGACACCTTCGACGTCACGGCGCTGGTCGCCAACCTGCCCACCGGGGCGACCTACCGCCTGCTCGACAGTGCCGGGGCCGTCCTGACCGACACCGACGGCGACACCATTCCCGACATCGGGGTGCTGGCAGCGGGCGGGACGCGCGATATCCGGGTCGAGGTGACCCTGGCCGCCGGCAGCACCACCACGGCCTTCAATACTCAGCCGACCTTTACCGTGACCGCCACGAGCAGCAACGACCCGGCCAAGAAAGACGCCACCACCGACACGGTGCTGCTGCCCGGCGTGGTCTTCGGTGACAAGACGGCCACCGACCCGGCCCCGGCCACCGTCGTCAACCAGAACGCCACTGCTCCCACGGCGGGCGGCAACCCTACGACCAGCACCACCAATACACTGAGCAGCATTCCGATGCAGATCAAGAACAACGGCGGCACGGCGGAAGCCTTCACGCCCAGCGGGAGCGTGACCTTCAGCACCCCGGGCGGCAACGTGACCCGGGCGCTGCGCTACCTGCCCGACGCCAACTGCGACGGCATTGCCGACAGCACGACTGCCATCACCGTCACGCCCAGCGTGGCCCCGGGTACCAGCTACTGCCTGATTCCGGTGGTGGACGTGCCCGACAACGCCTACCCCGGCGCGTACGCCCTGACCCAGAGCGCTACGGGCAACACCAGCGGCGTGGTGGCGAGCGACACCAACGACACCGTGACGGTGCCCAAGATCGGCACGCCTGCCAACTACGTGTCCAAGACGGTGGACAAGGCCAGCGCCAAGCCCGGCGAGGTGCTGACCTATACCATCACGGCCATCAACAAGGCCAATGCCAACATCAAGAGCGTGATCGTGTCCGACGTGCTGCCCACCAACACCAGCTTTTCCAGCATCTCGGCGACCACCACCGTCCTGGCCCCCGGCAAGGTGGTGTACCGCGTGGGCGGAACCGGCACCTGGAGCGCCACCGCGCCGGGCACCCTGGCCACGGGCGTCAAGGTCGAGGTGGCCGCCGACACCAACAACGACAACCTGATCGACGGCAGCGACGTCCTCAAGCCCGGCGAGCGCTTCGACGTGACCTTCAAGGTCAGCATCAACTGAGCAGAGCAGGTGAGCAGAGCAGGTGAGCAGAGCAGGGCTGACGGGTGCGCTCCACCTGGGCAGGGCGCACCCGCCAGCCCTCAGAACTCTGTTCTGGAGCGGAGCGCGCCCATGTCCGGGTGCAGCTCTGAGCCAGATCTGCTTCTCTGCAACCCTGCTGTTCTGCACGCCCTTTGTTTCAGAACACCTCAAACTTTGTTTCAAAACACCTCAAATACAGAAGCGCCATTGCGTCATTTCCCCCCCTCCGCTGTCTCTGCTTGTTCGTCTGTCCTCGCCCGGAGGTTTATGCGGCACCGTGTTCCAATCCAGCTGCTGTTCCTGTTCCTGACCCTGCTGGGTCTGGCGGGCGCAGTCGGAACACCCGCCGGGACGGTGATCGAAAACCAGGCCACCTTCCAGGCGCTGCCCGGCGATCCCGCCGAAGCGCCGATTCTGCTGACCTCGGCGCGGGTGCAGACATCGGTGCAGCAGGTCTGCTCGCTGAGCGTGCTGCCCAGCGGCACGGTGCAGGCTCCGGGGCAGAGCGTCTCGCTGCTGCCTGCTGAGGTGGCCACGCTGCGCTACATCCTGACCAACACCGGCAACGCGCCTAACACCTACGCGCTGGAAACCAGTACTGACGCCGCCTCGGGTTTCCTGCCGGGCGACCTGAGCGTTCATCTGGACCGCGACGGCAACGGGGTGATCGGCGCGGATGAAGCCGCCATCAGCAGCCTGGAATTGCCTGCCGACGCCAGCGCCACGCTGCTCGTGCGCGCTTCCACCCAGGTGGGCAGCCGTGGCGCGGCCTTCGTCAACCTGACGGCGGGCTGTGCAGCTGCACTGGGCGGGGCCACCGACGCAGACAACGTGGCCCGCATCGAGGTGGCCGAGCCGCCCGCCCTGACGCTGAGCAAGAGCTTCAGTGCCCCGCGCGTGACACCGGGCAGCGCGGTGGGCGTGACCCTGACCCTGAACAACAGCGGGCAGGGCGTGTCCCGTGAGGTGGTGGTCAGCGACCTGCTGAACACGCCCGACATGAGCGGCTTTACCTTCGTGGCGGGCAGCGCCGCGCCCACGGCGGGCCGCGTGGAGTACAGCGCCGACGGCGTAAACTGGCAGGCCAGTGAGCCGGGCGTGCTCTCGGGGCTGCGCTGGCGGCTGGACAGTCTGGCCCCTGCTGCTGCGGCCCAGCTCAGCTTCCGGCTGCTGGCCCCCCCCGGCGAGGTCGGCAGCCGTCAGAACGTGGCCCGGCTTTCCAGTTCGGGCGCGCCGGATGCCCAGGCGGCGGCCAGCGTGAACGTGCGCTACGCCCCGGCCCTGGCGCTGGGGCCAGTCGGCAACCCGCAGGCCAGCCCTGGCGGTGAGCTGAGCGGCGACGATCAGCAGGTTCGCCCGGACGCCTTCGCCGGTCAGGAGGTGTGCTTCGGGCAGACCGTGGTCAACCTGGGAGACCGGGAAGACAGCCTCACGGTGCGCCCCGAGGTCACGGCGGGAAGTGCGGCGGTGCGCCTGCTGGACCAGGGCGGATCGGCGCTGGTGCAACCGCTGACGCTGACCCCCGGCGCGTCTCACGATTTTCTGGCCTGCATCACCCCGGCCAGAGACAGCAGCGCTCCGGTAGAAGTGCGCCTGACCGCAGGCGGGGTCCGGGGCGCTGCCGAGAACGCCACCCTGGACCGCGTCGCGGCGCTGGTGGTCGGCCAGCCTGCGCTGAGCAAGGCGGTCAGCCCGGCAGGAACTGTCAAGCCCGGCGACCTGCTGACCTACACCCTCTTGGTGAGCAACCCGCTGAGCGTGGCAGTAACCAACGTGGTGCTGAGCGACCCGCTCGACAGCCACCTGGAATTCGTCTCGGCGGAGGGCGGCAGCCTGAAGGCAGGGGTGGTGACCTGGACCATTGGCACGCTGAGCGCCGGACAGAGCCTGAGCCGCGTCCTCGTGGCCCGCGTGCTGGCGAATACCCCCGACGACACGGTGATCAGCAACGCCTTCAGCTTTACCAGCCGCGAATTTGCCGCGCCCCTGACCTCGCAGGCGGTGATCAGCCCGGTGTTCGCGGGCGGCCTGAGCTTCAGCAAAACCAGCACGCCCGCCGAGGTCAGCATCGGTGACGTCGTGACCTACACCTTTCTGGTGCGCAACCCGTCCACCGTGGCGACCCTGCGGATGGTCGAGATCAACGACGCCATGCCCACCGGACTGGAATACATTCCGGGCAGCGGACGCTTTAACGGTTCGCCCATTGCCGACCCCGTGACCACGGGCAGCAGCCACGTCTGGACGCTGCCGGAACTGGGGCCGGGGGCGCAGCATGAGGTGGTCTTCGAGGCCCGCGTGCTGCCCAGCGCCGCCGGGGACCGCATCCAGAACACTGCGATTGCCCGCGCCATCTCGGCGGGCGGCTCCGAGATTCCCAGGATTTCGGCCAGCGCCACCAACCGGCTCACGCCGCTGCTGTTCGCGCCGATTGCCGACGTCGTGGGCTACGTCTTTCAGGACATCAACCGCGACGGCGTCTACCAGCAGGGCACGGACGTTCCGGTACAGAATGCCCGGGTGGTGCTGGCAAACGGGCGCATTGCCCTGAGCGACGGCACGGGCCGCTACCACTTCGGCAGCGTGCGCGAGGGCTTCACGGCGCTGCGCCTGGACCCGGCCAGCGTCTCGCAGCAGCCTTTGAGTGTGCCGCAGGACGGCGGCAGGCCCGGCAGCCGGGGCGTGAACGTGCGCGGCCTGACGAGCATCGACTTCCCGCTTCAGCCCAACTCCGCCGACATCGGCGTGGTGAGAAGCACCACCCTGAGCATGGGCACCGCCCAGACCCCCGGCCTGCTGCAAGTTCGCAAGGCGGTGCTGACAAGCCCCGAGGAGGGCGTGTACCGGGTGCAGCTCGTCCTGACGGCGGCCCGGCCCCTGAACGGCTTCACGCTCAGCGACCCCCTTCCGGTGGGCGCAACTCTGATTGATGGGATCAACACCCTGGCGCTGGGCACGCTCCCGGCAGGCGAACTCGTTCTCACGTACCGCTTCCGCTTTACGGGCGTTCCCAGTGTTGATATGACCGGGGCCGCCGTGACCGACCCTGTTGCCGGGTGGAAGAACTGATGGCCCGGTCAAAGCGCCAGGGTTCCAAGGTTCAGGGGTCTGGAGGTCAGACTTCCAGACGCCCTGCTGCGGCTCTGGTGGCGGGCCGCGCCCTGAGCACTGTCGTGAGCACCGTCACGGCGGCCCTCATCGGCGGCGCGGCGGCCCAGGGGATCAGCAGTTCACTGCCCCTGACCAGCGTCGGTGACAAGCTGATGTGGGCCGTGGGCGATCAGGATCTGCGGCTGGTGGTGGGCGTCGCAGGCCGGGTGCAGCTGGACATCTACAGCGCCCGGTCCGGCCCGAAAGACTACCGAAGCCCTGCCGAGTACGGCGACGAGAGGTACGGCGGCCCCGTATCGAGCACCTTCATGCTGATCGACGCTGGCGGTAGGGTCGTGAAATCGCAGAACTTCGGGGTCGGCTCGCCCGACTGGCAGAGTTTCCTGAACACCGACCTGGCCGCCGGAACGTACACCCTGCGGGTGCAGACGGCGGGCAAGGGCAAGAACACCTTCGCCATCCGGCTGAACACCAGCGGAGCCGCCATCAGAGCAGACGGCCTGGACGTCGATACCCACGCCAAGGGTGGGATTCCGGCCCTGAACGTCGCCAGCCCCGGCGGCCACACGGACCTGCACATGAATGATGGCGCGGGCGAGATCCAGGCCGGGCTGCGTGGTGCCACAGGGCATGTCTTTGCGCTCAAGCTGCCCGGCGAAAATCTGAACAGGGCGGGCGACCTGGGGTCGGACATGCTGCCGCTGCCCGACCCCGCTGGCAACTACGCCCTGTACCTGCGCCAGCCCGCCGGGGCGGGGCAGTCCGGCAACACCGCCCTGTTTGCATTGCAGAAAGGCGGCCCAAAAGACGCCACAGACAGCCCGCTCACGGTGGTGCGGGCCGACACGGTGGGCCGCCTGGAGGTCGGTGCCGAACTGGTGCTGCCGGGGGGCAACCAGCCGATCCGCGCCGAGGTCACGGTGGGCGAGCGCCAGCTGAGCGTGAACGGCAGTGCCAGCCTGAACCTGCCCGCCGCCAGCTATCCACTGAGCGTGAAGCCGGTGGCCGGGGCCAGCACCACGCTCAGCACCGCCCAGGCCCCCGCAACCCAGGCCCCCAGCACCCAGGCGACTGTGACCGAGGGCGGCGTGACCCGGGTGCGGGTGCAGGTCAGGCCCGAGGTGGCGCTCAGCTTCGTGGCCGACAAGACCCAGGTGTGCGTGGGCGACGTGGTGACCTTCACCGCCCGGGCCAGCACCGTCTTTGCCCAGCAATTGCCCGCCAGCCTGCGCGTGACGTTGCCGGGCGGCCTGGTGGCGAGCGGCGACACCACGCTCAGCGGAACTGTGGACGCCGCCCACCCGGCCCAGCTGCGTTTCGAGGCCAGGGCTACCCTGGCGGGCAGCGTGCAGGCCAGCGCCGAGGTGCAGCCCTGGGGCCAGAGCCGAAGCCTGAGCGTGGAGGTGCTGCCCACCGCCGCCCACATCGAGCTGCGCCGGGAGGACGTGCCCAGCGCCCTGCCCGGCGAGGTGGTCACCGTCCGCCTGAGCGTCCGCAACGCGTCGGGCGTGAGCGCCCCCTACCGACTGGTCGATGCCCCCGGCGCGGGCCTGAGCGCGCTGGACCCGGTGATCTTCAGCGGCGAACTGAAGGCGGGCGAGAGCCGCACCCTCAGCTACCGCGCCCGTGTGAGCGCCGCCCACGGCGAGGGCAGCCAGCTCCAGGCCACATTGAACAGCACCTGCGAGAGCCGCCAGCAGGTCGCGGGGCTGTTCGTGGCCG
>JANXWI010000042.1 GCA_025351205.1 Deinococcus sp. | reverse complement strand
GAGTTGCGCCCTGATCGCCTGAAGTTCGGCCAGTACCTCAGCCAACTGGGCTTCCAGGCGTGTGCAGTTGGGGCAGGCATCCTTGCTGATGCTCTACTCTACCCAATTCGCCGCGTTGAGGCTCGCTGCTGAGCAGTTACGTTATATCAGCCAAAACAGGTGACAGCAGGGCGGGCCGCCCCACGTGGGCGGTTTTGTTCTGACATCACAATTCGCCGCGCTGTGTTATCAGTTTGTCAGCCGCCGCGCTGTAAAGTGTCTCACATGGACAACACAAAGAATCTGGACGACTACCTGGCCGGTCTGGGCATCAGCGAGCCGGGAGAGGCGGTCCTGCCCGCCCCGCCACAGGCCGGGCCGCCGGGTGAGGAGGAAAGGGCCGAGGCAGGCGTGGGTGAGGCCAGCACAGGCGGCGTTCTGGACGGTTCCGTTCTGGACGGTTCTGGCGGCGAGGGCGAGACAGGCCTGTGGTCCGGGCCGGGCACCCTGGGCGCGCAGGAAACACTGGAACTGTTTCTGGGCGGTCTGCTGGCCCGCGTCGATCCCGAGCTGAAACTGAGCGTGCGGCAGGGCGACGGGGCGCTGGAAGCCGACATCCAGGGCGCACAGGCCGCCCGCCTGTCGGGCCAGGGCGGCAAGGTGCTGGGGGCCATCGAGGTGCTGGCCTACGCCGCGCTCAGCCGCCAGGGCCACAACGAGGTGCGGGTCCGCATCGACGCCGGGGGCTTTCGCAGGCGGCACGCCGAGAACCTGAGCAAGGTGGCCGAGCGGCTGGCGGTGCAGGTCGCCAAGACCGGAGAGGCCCACGAGATGCAGCCGATGCCGCCCGCAGACCGCCGGGTGTTTCACCTGGCCTTGCAGGAACACCCGCTGGTGCAGACCGAGTCGGTGGGCGAGGGACCGACCCGGAGGCTGGTGATCATGCCGCGCACCACGCCGCTGCCCGAAGGCGCAGACAGCAGCAATTGAGCCGCCAGCACTTGAATGACGCACAGAGCGTACAGCAGCTTCAGGCACAGCTCGTTCACCGTCTGCGGGCGGCGGGCCTGGACTCGCCCCTGCCGGAAGCCCGCGCCCTGCTGACGCATGTCCTGCGCCTCGACTGGGCCGGGCTGGTGCTGGCGGCAGAGCGAAGCGTCACGCCTGCTGAGGCCGAACAGCTCGAAGGCCTGACGCTGCGGCGGCTGGCCCGCGAACCGCTCCAGCACCTGCTGGGAAGGGTGGAATGGGGCGGCGTCACGCTGCACGTCTCGCCCGCCACCCTGATTCCGCGCCCGGAAACCGAGGGGCTGCTGGCTCTGGCCCTGAAAAGTCTGGAGGGTCGGGCAGCCCTGGCAGCCCCGGCAGTGCTGGACGTGGGCACCGGTACGGGGGCGCTGGCGCTGGGCCTGAAAGCGGCGCGGCCTGAGGCCCAGGTCACGGCCAGCGACCTCAGCCCGGAGGCGCTGGCGCTGGCGGGGCACAATGCCGCAGCCAACGGCCTGGAAGTGGCCTTCGTGCTGGCCGACCTGCTGGAGGGCGTGGCGGGCAGCTTTGACCTGATCGTCTCCAACCCACCGTATCTGCCTGACGCGGACCGTCTGGAAGCGCAGCCGGAAGTGAAGTACGACCCGGATATGGCGCTGTACAGCGGCCCGGACGGTCTGAAACTGGCACGGCGGCTGGTGGTGCAGGCAGCGGGGCGTCTGAACGTCGGCGGAACACTGCTGCTCGAACTCGACCCGCGCAACGTGGGGCTACTGGCCGCCGAGATGAGACTGGCGAACTGGACCGTGCAGACACACGCCGATCTGAGCGGGCGGGAACGGTTTCTGTGGGCCAGCCGTTTGGAATGGTGAAGGGCTTGAAAACGTGATCTGGGTCATATCCTGGCAAGCTTTCGCGTCTCCAGGAACAGGCGTGGATCCATTTGAAGCCAGCACAGCTCTCGGCCTGAGATTTTGTTGAAGGTATCTTCTGTCAACTTCGAGTGCCAGGGGTTCTTGACAGCCTCCAGGCGCGTGGCACGCTATTGGTCACATTCGACGGAGAGCGGAGCGCGTTTCTGTACAGAAAATCCCAACATATTTCGCCCTCAGATAAGAGATGAGATCTCTGTATATCTTCATGCTCCGTAACTGCTCAGCAGCGAGCCTCAACGCGGCGAATTGGGTAGAGTAGAGCATCAGCAAGGATGCCTGCCCCAACTGCACACGCCTGGAAGCCCAGTTGGCTGAGGTACTGGCCGAACTTCAGGCGATCAGGGCGCAAC
>JANXWI010000027.1 GCA_025351205.1 Deinococcus sp. | reverse complement strand
AAGTTGCGGCTCCAACCAGGCGGTGAGAAGTTGCAGGGCTTCAGGGATCGGCAGTAAACTGAGGTTGGGACGGCACATGTGCACCGTCCCTTTATCATTCCTCAGCGACCCTGTCAACCCCTAAACGAGGTACAGGTGAACGCAAATACAGTGGGGCATGATCAGTATCGACTGCTTTAACATATACAAGGGGGGTAACAAGTGGATGATTTTACTGTAATCCTTTTCGTGCCAACGATTATCTCTAATTCACTTTTTTGATACTTAGTGGCGACTCGGGTGGAGCGGACCCTGCTATGGCTGGTGGTTTCACGATATTAATCTATACTCCTATATTAGCTCTTATAGCCATCACCGCTGCAATGTTTATACAATCTTCTACAGCTAAGCACCGACTAATCTTATTAAGAGAAGACTTTAAATAATGAAACAGAGCTTTGTGATTATTAAAGACTCATCTGTGATCTGTGTACTCGAATAGCCATCTAAATGAACAGTTAGTTCAGCAGGTCCAGAGGCATGCTCTGTCCTCCAGCGGCCTGTCCAGGCACGACGTCTGATTGCCACGGCACCTGGCCCCACGGACTCTCGGGGTCGCTCAGCAACCACGTCACCGACTTGGCGTAGCGGCCATGCCGGTAGCGGTTGATCAGGCCAGCGGGCTGCCAGAACTCCGCGCCCGCCTGGAAACTGCGCCCGAAGGCTTCCCAGCTGTCAAAGGTGTCACGCGCGTGCAGGTCACAGTGCCGGATAATCTTCCAGGCCTCGGCCCCGGACAGATATCCCAGTGCCAGCGCCTGCCCCGCCACGTCCACCGCGCGGGCGTAGTCGAAGGCGGCAGCCCCCGCCGCACCCACCTGCGCCTGCCACCGGAGCACCACCCCGGCCTCGCGTGCCAGCTCCGGCCCCAGCGCCTGCGCGGCGCGTTTCTGGTCGGCCAGATCGAATGCGCCTGCCCCCTCCAGCGCCGCCTGTATCCGGGCATAGTCCCCCCGGTGTCCGTCGCTGAGCAGCCAGCCCAGCTTGCTCACGGCGCTGTTGTGCCCGCCGATGTCCCAGCCGTCTTCCAGGGTCGAGGCCAGCTCGCCCAGCTTTTCTGGCGGCGGCTGCACGCTGTAGAAGTACTCCCAGTGCGGCAGATCGTCTGGCTGGTCGAACAGGTCGCGTATCCAGAGTTCGGCGAACACCGCCCGCAGGCTCAGCGCGTGCTGGTCCGCCCAGGGCAGCTGGCCTTTCAGCTCTTCCAGATTGGTCTGCCGGGCTTCCCTGAGCTGCTGGCTGGCCGCTTCCTGTACGGTTCGGGTCTGGGCCGCCTCTTCCTTCGCCTCCTGCACGCCCTCGCGCGCGCCTTCCAGCATGGCCTTCCCGGCCCACCAGATAAACGCCACGGCGGCGACAATCAGCAGCGGCAGGGCGAACTTGAGCAGAAGTTGCAGGGTAGACATGCCCGGCATTATGGCGCGGATTCACGGCCTGTCCGTTCAGATCTGCTCAGGGTTTCGTCGCGCCTGGTCTCAATTCCTCCGTCCCTCGCCGCGCTACCCTGGTCGGCGTGAGGGGCACGATACAGGTCAGGCAGATGGGTTCAGAAATGACAGCGGGAACGTCCGGGTGAGAACCTTGCTTCAAGCCGAGGAACTGAGCGTGCTGTATGCCGAGCGCACAGTGCTGGACCGCGTCTCACTGACCGTTCGTACGGGCGAGCGGCTGGCGCTGCTGGGCCGCAACGGGGCGGGAAAAACCACGCTGCTGCGGCTGCTGTCGGGCGAGCGGCGACCTGACGAGGGCCACGTCTGGCGCGAGGATGGCCTGCGGCTGGCAGTTCTCGCCCAGCAGCCCCTGTTCGAGGCCGGGCAGACGGTGGCCGAACTGCTTCTGGCCGCCGACCCGTTTCTGGCCGCCAGAGCGGAGCTGGAAGCCCTGTCGGCCCGCCTGGACAAAGCAGACGCAATGGAACGCTGGATGACCCTCCAGCGCCGCTTCGAGGACGACGGCGGCTACGGCTGGCAGAGCCGCGCGGCCCGCATCTTCGGCATGCTCGACCTGAGCCGTTTTCTGGAACGCGAGGCCGACACCCTCAGCGGCGGCGAGAGCACCCGCCTCTCGCTGGCGCTGGCGCTGGCCCGGGAACCGGAGCTGCTGCTGCTCGACGAGCCGACCAACCACCTCGACATCCGGATGCGCGAGTGGCTGGAAGGCTACCTGCTGGCGTACCAGGGTGGCCTGATCCTGACCAGCCATGACCGCGATTTTCTGGACGCCGTGGCGACCCGTAGCCTGTGGCTGGAAGGAGGCGAGGCCGCCGGGTATCCGGGCGGGTACAGCCGCGCGCGCAGCCTGCGTGAGCTGGAACGCCGCGCCCAGGGCCGCGCCCACCGCCTGGGCACGCGTGAGGAGCAGCGTTTGAGTGCCAGTGCCGACCAGCTCGACCTGTGGGGGCGCAGATCGAAGGCCGTCAAGTCGCGGCTGTCGCGCACGGCGGTGGCCGAGGCCCCGGCCAGCGAGAGACGCCTGAAGATGCGGCTGCTGGCCGGACAGGCGCGGGCCAGGGTGTTGCTGTGGGGTGAGCATCTGGGCAAGAGCTACGGCGAGAGGGCGGTGCTGAGCGGCGTGGCCCTCAAGATTCGCCAGGGAGACCGCATCGCCCTGATGGGGGCCAACGGCGCGGGCAAGACCTCGCTGCTGCGCCTGCTGGCGGGCGAGGACCGGCCCGACCCCGTTACAGCAGATGGTCCGCCGGTGCTGAGGTTGGCTGGGGGCGTGCAGGTGGTCACGCTCGACCAGACCTGGCACGGTCTGGACAGCGGCGAGGGGCTGTACGCCCAGTTCGACGAACGCTTCGGGGCCAGGGCGGCGGCGCTGCTGGGGCGGGCCGGATTCGCCCAGGCCGACTGGCTCAAGACGCCGGCTGAGCTGTCGGGCGGTGAGCGTGCGCGCGCCGGGCTGGCGCTGGTCAGTGCCCTGCGGGCCGACCTGCTGCTGCTCGACGAGCCGACCAACCACCTCGACGCCGAGGCCCTGGAGTCGCTGGAGGAAGCGGTGCAGGCCTACGCGGGCGCGGTCCTGATCGTGACCCATGACCGCCGATTTGCCCGCGAGGTCGCCAACCGCCTGTGGATGATCGAGCCGCTGTCAGCCGGGGGCGGAACACTGCGCGAGGTGGCGGGTTGGACGGACCGCACCCCGCTCGACCCGGCCCGCAGCCTGGAGGGTGACCCACCGCCGCCGCCCCCGCCGCCCGGCGCGCGCGAGCAGCTTCGTGAGCAGGAGCAGCGGCTGGCCGCGCTGAATGTCCAGCTCGACAGCCTGAGCCTCAGCGGGCGCGAGGAGGCCCGCGCCAGAAGTGAGCGCCACGCCGTACAGGGGCAGATTTACGGCCTGTACGAGGAGGTTTATTATCAGCCGCAGTACGACTGGGAGCTTCGCAGCGGGCCTCTGCGGGTGCGGGCGCAGCGCTTTGAAGATTCGGGCCAGAACGGTTCAGGCGGCGGCATGTTCTGGGCCGCCCACGACCTGAGCTGCCCGCACCTGGCCTACGACGGTTCCGTGCTGCGCTGGTCGGACCCGCCACCTGGCTGGTACGGCGCGTGGCTGCTGGGGGCGGCGCTCGACACCGTCTTCCTGCGCTGGAACCGGGGCCGGGTGAGGCTGGGCGAGGGCGGCCCGCTGCTGACCCGCAGGCAGTATTTCGAGCGCCTGGGCTGGGCTGGCCGCTAGCAGACGCCTGCCCTGAAGCGTGACCGGAGCCGCTATACTGCCCGGATGGAAGACTTTCTCAAGGGTCGTCTGGGCGGGGCGGACGGATACGACATCCGCTGCTCCATCGACGGCGACAAAATTGTGGGCCGCGCGGGCGGCAAGATTCACGGCAAAGACATCAATCTGGAAATCACCGAGCGCGGCGTACAGGGCAGCGTCGGTGACGCGCCGGTGATCATCGAACTCGACGCCGGAGAATTGAAGGGTAAAGTCGGCGGCGAGAAGCTGACCCTGCGCGGTGTGGACCGCGTGACCGGCTTTTTCGGCGAACCCATCGTGGGCTGGAACGTGGCCGCCCAGCAGCAGGGCACGCAGCTGGTGGGCCGCCTGGGCAGCACGGTGCTGGGCCGTGATTTCCAGCTTGAACTGGGGTCGGCCCCCGGCTGGGTGGGCGCGCTGGTGGCCGTGGTGGCCTTCTACGCGCTGGAACCCAGGGCCAGCGTGGGCAGTCGCTGAGGCTGAACAGGGCAGGGCTGATGTGAAAGTGTTCATATACGGCAGCGGGGAAGAGGCGGCACGTACCGTCCTTCCCCGCCTTTCTGTAGCCCGGCACGTGCGCCCTGAAGCATTCGACAAGAGAAGGTGTACTCTTTTCCCCCTCGCCCCTTGTGGTTGGCTGGTACAGCCTGAAGGCAGGAGCCACGCGCAGCGAGCGGGTGAGGGGGCCAGTCATACGGATTCCGGTTAAATAGTTATCAATGATGAGAACTTCCCCCATCTTCAAATAGTTCGCAACCTGCTGTTATTGGCGTAAGCGGAGTCACAATGTATAACTGATCATCCGGAACCCGTATCAGTGACCTTTCTATGTCTCCATGTCAGCTGTTTAAAGGAACCCACTTTACGGGTTGCAGGACAGACTCTCATCCGGCTGCTTTTGCCGACGCGCACGGATCAAAGCCCCGCCGCCACGCTTCTCCCCCTGTCCACTACCAGCGGTAGACGTAACCGAAGTTGAACTTGGTGCTGTCACTGGACGCCACGCCCAGCTGCACGCTGCTGCGGTTGGTGAAGTTGTAGGCCGCCGAGAACGACAGGTTCAGGCTGTTCAGGTCCAGGCCCTGGATGGTGGTTCCGGCCTTGAGGGTAAACAGGTTGTTGGGCGTGGTGTAGGTGGCGTTGATCAGGCCCAGCCCGGTCAGATCGACCTGATACTGCAAGTACAGCTGGCGCGTCAGGTACGACCCGACGGTGAAGGTCGCGCCGAAGCCCGCACTGCCGTTCTCGCCGGGGAGTGCGGCGTTGATCCTGAACACGTCCACGCCCAGGGCGCGGGCGATGTTGCGCTGCACCTCGCCCAGCACGAACAGGTTCAGGGCGGTCTTGAGGGCGCTGGTGCCCAGCGTGCCCAGGTTGCTGGGCAGCGAGGCCAGGTCTGGCGTGCCCACCGCCACCAGCGAGTATAGCTGGGCCTCGGCGTTGGGGTTGGCGGACGACAGGTCGGCGGCGCTGCTTGTACAGTTGCGCACGCAGCTCAGGCGGGTGTTGATGGTCAGGGCGTTGCTGCCGTCGGGCTGCGGGCCGAACCTGCCGTCCAGGGCCAGGTTCACGCCCACCAGGCCGCCCCCGCCCTGGTTGCCTGGCGGCAGCGGCACGTCGCCGGTGGCCGAGACGCTCAGCACCGGATACAGAGACGTGCCGCCAAAGACCGCGCTGCCCGTGTCGATGGCAAAGGAGTTGTCGCGCAGATCCACCGTGCCCCGGATGGCCTTGACCTCGCCCAGCAGCTTCGGGGCGCTGCCCGTGCCCGACAGCACCAGATTGCCGCTCAGCTCGGCGCGGGCAATCGACTCGTCCACCCGGATGCCACCGGGGGCCGAGATGGGGATGTTCTGGAAGGTCAGGCGCGACAGCAGCGGGCTGACCTTCTTCACGGCGAGCTGCTGCTGAGTCCTGGGAAAGGTGGTCAGTTCTTCCGGCAGCGGGCTGGCGTAGTTGACGCCCGGCTCAGACGATGCGCCGCCCGCCGAAGCGCCCGCGCTGGCCGGGGCCGGAAGCGCGGCCTTGGACGCCCCGCCCGTGCCCAGCACCAGACTCGCCACGTTGACCGCGCCCGTGACCAGAATCGGTCCGTCCGTGCCCGCGCGGCCCTGCTCGGCGACGCCGATGTCGGCATTGATGCGGCTCTGGCGGCCATAGATGACGCTTATGGGCAGATTGAAATTGCGGGCGCTGGCCTTCAGGTCGTACAGCGGCGAGAGGCTGCCCTGCACGTTCAGGCTGCCCACGCCCAGCCCGCCCACCGCCTGCGCCGTGAGGGTGTAGCCCTCGCCCGGCTGCCCGGCATTCACCTGCGCCACCGTGGCCTGCACGTTCTCGATGCGGCCCAGGCCCTGCGGAATCAGCACGCCGCTGTACAGCACGCTCAACGCCTTCAGGTTCAGGTTGTCCAGCCGGCCCGTCACCTTCACGTTGCCGTCCGCGCCCAGCGAGCCGCCCGCCTGCACCGGGGCCTGCACACTGAACAGCCCGCTGTCCGGCAGCTGGCCGCTGAGCGAAGGAATACTCAGGCTGACGCTGCCCAGGGCGCCCGACAGGTTGCTGCCGCTGACGTTGCCCACCGGGCGCTCGTAGCTGCCTGCTACGCTCAAGCTCAGCGTGCCCTGGAGGCTGGGCGACTGTTCGCGCAGGCTGGGAATGAACAGCAGCGCGGGCGTGAAGGTGGTGTTCTGGAAGCTGGCGGTCACGGCCACGTTCTGCCGGGTGTACTGGCCGGTCACGTCCCAGCGGCCCGCCCCGCTCAGGTGCAGATCGACATTCTGCAACTCGCGGTTGGCGTAGCGGACAAAACCGCTGCCCGCCAGGGTCTGGGTGATGGGCGCCTGGGCGACGGGTGGAGCTGGAGTCTGAGCCGCTGGAGTCTGGGCCGCCGGAGTCTGAGCCGCTGGCGTCTGGGTGGGTGGCGTCTGTATGGCCGAGGTCTGGGTGGCCGGGGTCTGAACAGCCGACGCTTCCGGGGTCGCCAGCGTGGTGCTGCTGACCGTCAGACGCTCGGCCACGATGTTGACCTCGCCCGCCAGCGGGTCGGCCAGAGGCAGCCGGAAGCGGGCCAGCCCGGTCAGCTGCCCGCGCCCCGGCAGGGTGCCGCTGAAGGCCGACACAAACGCGTCAAGCGGCAGGCCGCGCATCTGGAAGGTGCCGCTCAGGATGCCGCCCGACAGCGAGGCGCTCAGCTGCGACGCGGCGGCGGTGCTGTTGCCCACCACCCCACGGATGCGCCAGTCGCTGCCCAGCAGGTTTTTCTTGCCCACCAGGCTGCCGTCGCCGACCAGCGTGCCGTCGATGCGGGTGCTGAGGGTGGTGTCGCCCAGTTTCAGGGCGCCCGAGCGCAGCACGAAGGTTCCGCCGCCGTCGGAAATGGACGCCTCGCCGCTGACCCGCCCGCTCAGGTTGGGGGCGACCTTGAGGCCCGACAGTTCCAGGCCGTTGAGCGCCGCCCGCAGGCTGTAGCCGCTGCCCAGCGGCTGAATGCCGGTCAGCGGCGTCAGGGCGGGCAGCACGTCGGCCAGTCCGCCGCTGCCCGTCAGGCTCACCTGGGCCTCGTCTCCGGTCATCTCGGAACTGGCCCCCGCCTGGAGCGTGAAACTCTGGCCGCTCAGGGCCACGCTGCCGTTCAGGCGCGCGTTCAACCCCCCCAGGCTGAGGTTCAGCGACTGGGCCACCACCTGGCCTTTCAACCCCGAGGCGTCCAGGGTCAGGTCGGCGTTCAGGGTGCCGCCCGCCCGGTTCACCTGAGGGACAGCGGCGGTGGCGCTGGTCGTGACCGGGACGCTGGTAACTGGACTGTTGGTAACTGGACTGTTAGTAACTGGACTACTGGCTACTGGGCCGCTGGCCGCGCCGGCAGGCTGGACGATCCGTGCCCGGAGCAACCCGCTGTAGGGGCCGCCCTTCTGGGGCTGGGTCACGCTCACATCCACCGTGCCGACGCTTGATTTGAGGCTGGCGCTGGCCTGTACCCGTCCGGCCTTCAGGGTCAGACTGCCGCTCAGGTCGCCGTCCACGGGCAGGTTGAGGTCGGGCACGGTATAACCCGTCTGGAGGCCGCTCAGCGCGAACTGCACCGCGCCGTCCAGCGTCCTGGTGTCCACGCTTCCGGTGGCCCGCAGCCTGCCCTTCAGCGTGCCGACGCCCAGGGTGTCGAGCAGCAGGTCCGGCAGATTGACGCCCAGCGTCTGACCGTCCCAGCGGATCCGGCCCTGGGTTGGCTGGGGTTGGGTTGGCTGGGCCTGTGCAGCTTGAACCTGTCCTGTCTGGGCCTGTCCTGGTTGGGTCTGCCCGCTGCCGTCGCTCACGTACAGGTCCGCGCCCGTGGGGCTGAGCGTGCCGCTGGCCTTCCAGCTGCCGCGCGTCAGATCGACGGCGGCCTGCGGGCTGCCCGCCGCGCCCGACAGCTTCAGGGCCAGGCTGGCCTCGGGCCGGGTGTAGACGGCCTGACCCTCCCAGAGTGACTTCACCAGGTTCAGGTTGAGCACGCCGCTGGCCTGCACGCCGGGGCCGTCTGCGAGGCGAAGCTGCACGTTCTGGCGGTTCGCCACCACCTTCACGCCCGCGTCCGCCAGCCCGATCTGGCCCGCCAGCAGCGGCTGTGCCAGGGGGCCGCTGAGGGTGAAGCGGCCCGGCGAGGTCAGGACGCCGGTTGGGCCGCCGTCCAGGCTCAGGGTGCCGGTCCAGCCGTTTTTGAGACTGCCGGTGCTGTTCAGGCTGGCCTGCACCCCCGACGCCGACGCTGCGCCGCTCAGGGCCACGCTGCCGCCCGCGTAGGCGGCCTTTAGGTCGGCCTGGACGCCCGCGCCGCTCACCTTCAGCGCCGCGCTGCCGGTGCCGCTCAGGGTGGCCCGCCCGCTGGCGCTGGCCTGAAGGCCGTAGCCGCCCGCTTTCAGCCCATTAAAAGTGAGGTTGCCGCCCGAAAGCATGCCGACGGTCTGTCCGCCCTGGTTGAGCGTCCCGACCAGCGCGCCCGTGCCCGACCTGGGGCCGGTCAGTGGCCCGGCGATGTTCAGCGCCAGCCCGGCCACGCTCACACCCGACACCTCGGCCTGCGGCACGTTTGCCTGGGCCATCAGGGTCAGAGCGCTCAGTGGCCCGCTAAGCGACACGTCGGCGCTGGCGTCTCCGGTTGCCACGATTCCAACCTGATTGAGAAAGGCCAGGGGCGTCAGGCGGGCGGTGGCCGCGATGGTCGGCAGCAGGCCGGTGCCACCGAGGTTGACCGTGCCGCTGCCGAGCGTGCCCGCCTTCAGGGCGTAACTGCCCTGCCCGTCGCCCACGAGCGTGACGGGTTGCGTCAGGCCACCGATGTTGGCCGTGGCCGTGCCCGCCAGCTTGGGCCACGTTCCGCTCAGGTCGAGGTTGACCCGGTTCGCACCCTGTGAGGCGGCCCCGTAGACGTGCAGATCGGCAGACAGCGGCGAGAGTTTCAGTGAGCTGACCTGGGCCAGCAGGCGGCCCGCGTACTGGCCCCGCAGGGTGGCAGCGGCGTTCAGGCGCGGGTCGGAGGCTGTCCCTGAGAGGTCCACGCTGGCGCTCAGCTCCGGGCGCGTCAGGTTCAGGCGGCCCGAGAGCGCGGGATCGCCCACCCTGCCGCTCAGCCTGAGCTGGCCGTCCAGGCTGTCCACGCCCAGGGCGGCGGGTTTCAGGCCACTCAGGGTCACGTTCAGACCGCTGGGCAGACTCCCGGCGGCGCTGAGCGTGCCGCCGAAGACCGTGCCGCTGAGGCTGGCCTGTGTCTGCTGCGGCGTGTAGAGCACCGAACCCGTCAGGCCGAAGGGTCCGGTCTGGTCCTGGCTGCCCCGGAGGTCCAGGCCACTGGCCTTCACCTCGCGCACGCCCGATTGCGTGCTGCCAGTCACGCTGGCCTGCCCGCTCAGGGTCAGGGCGCTCACGCCCGCAGACGCTGGAAGCAGGCGGGCGAGGCTGGCCCCGCTGCTGCTCAGGGCCGCTGCGTACTCGCTGCCCTTCAGCGTGGCCGAACCGTTCAGCCTGCGCCCCTCCAGATTCAGGGCCAGCGCGCCGCCGCTCAGGCTGGTCGAGATCGCCCCGCTCAGCTCTCCGGCCTGATCATTCAGGCTTCCCTTCAAGGTCGCCCCCAGTTCGGTCCAGCTGCGGCCCGTCAGGGCGGCCTCGGCGCTGAGGCTCAGCTGCTGCGGACGGCCCCACAACGCCCCGATGTCCAGCGAGCGCAGGGTCAGGCTCCCGCCGGGACGCAGCGGCAGGCTGGCCGGGAAACGGGCCGAGACGTTGGCCCGCTCCGGGTCGGTGCCCAGCAGCTGCCCCAGGCTGGCCTCGGCGCTCAGGTCGCCGCTGCCGCGCAGCCTGGCGCTCAGTGCCCTGCCAGACACGGTGCCGCTCACCCGCAGGTCGCCCAGAAAGCCGCCCGCCTGGCTCCAGCCGCTCGTTCCGTCCAGGCGGATCGTCTGAGAAGGGGCGTGGTACGGTGCGGCCACCGTGAAACGTGCCTGGATCAGTCCGGCGGGGACACTGCTGCCTGCACTGCTGGTTGCCGTGACGAATTGCCCGCGTGCGTCGGCGCTGAAA
>JANXWI010000552.1 GCA_025351205.1 Deinococcus sp. | reverse complement strand
CAATGTTTGAAACGAGAAATCCAGGGCAGACAAGTACGCTGCTGTTGGCCCCTCCCTCGTCGTAAACGGACGCGCCGTCTTGGTCAGAGCAGCGCGGCGAAGGTGCAAGTCGTCGGGGGCGGCCCCCCCTCTGGCTAGATTGACCAACCCGTCTCCGCACCGGAGGTTGACCACGCTTGACCGCTGGGCACGCCACTCCTCCCCCTTGAGGGGGGAGGTTGGGACTGGAACAGCTCGGAACGAGAGGGGGTGAACTGGCCGAGCGTCCCGGACGACGTTTCTCACATTCACCGTGATCCGCACCAAAGAACTGTCCAAACCGTTGTCAAAGAGCATCAAACGCTCCCAGTCGCCGGGCCAGCGTCAGATACAGCGTCACCAGCACGATGGGCACCACGCTGAAGGCCGCTGCCAGCGGCAGGTTTCCGGCGGTTCCCTGCTGGGTGTACACCATCTGCCCGATGAAGTAACCGGGCGCGCCGACCACCCCCGGAATGATGTAGTCGCCGAGCGTGAGCGAAAACGTGAAGATGCTGCCCGCCGCCACGCCCGGCAGGGCCAGCGGAAACACCACCCGCCAGAAGGTCTGAAAGGGCCGCGCCCCGAGGTCGGCACTCGCCTGGAGCAGCGAGGCGGGCACGCGCTCCAGGGCAGCCTGGAGGGGCAGAATCATGTACGGCAGCCAGACGTACACGAACACCAGGAACATGCCCAGGTAGCTGCTTGACAGGCTGGGGCCACCCAGAACGGGCAGGCGCAGCGTGGCGTCCAGCAGCCAGGTCAGGTGCAGCTTGGCAAATACCCAGCTCAGCACGCCCTCCTGCGCCAGAATCAGCCGCCAGGCGTAGACCCGCACCAGGTAGCTGGCCCACAGCGGCAGCGTGATGAGCAGCACCCACAGCGCCTTCTGGCGTCCGCGCAGCAGGGCGACATAGCGGGCCAGCGGAAACGCGATCACGGCGCAGGCCAGCGTGACCGCCAGACTCATCATGAGCGTCCGTGCGATCACGTCCAGGTTGCTGGGGGTACGCAACAGCGAGGCGAAGGTGGCCCAGGTGAAACTCTGCACCACCTGGGCCGTGAAGTCGTCGATGCTGTAAAAGCCGTACAGCAACAATCCCAGCAGGCTGCCCAGGTAAATCACGCCCAGCCACAGCAGCGGCGGCGCGAGCAGCAGCGCCGTGATCCAGGCTCCGCGCCCCCTCCTGCGCGGCGTGGTCTTCTCTTCGGGAAGGGGCAGCACCGGGGCCGACATCAGCCCTCCAGCACGCGCAGGGCGTCGTCGTCCCAGTGCAGGCCAAGCAGTTCGCCCACGGCAGGCAGGCCCGACGCAGACGTGATCAGCGCCTGGATGTTCATCCCGCCCGCGTCCAGTTCCAGCCGGGTCTGTGCCCCCAGGTAGTGCACGCCGCGCACCGTGGCCTGAAGGCGGCCCTGTCCGGCGGGCAGCACCTCGACCCGCTCCGGGCGCAGGGCCAGCCGCTGCCCGGAGAAGGCCGTTCCCAGCCGCTCGCCGGGCAGCACGTTGGCCCCGCCCACGAAGTCGGCCACGAAGGCGGTGCGCGGGTGCTCGTACAGGTGCTGGGGCGTGCCCTCCTGCACCACGCGCCCGGCAGAGAACACCGCCACGCGGTCACTCATGCTCATGGCCTCGCCCTGGTCGTGCGTGACGTACACGAAGGTCAGCCCCAGCTGGCGCTGGAGGCTTCTCAGCTCGCTCTGCATGCTCTCGCGCAGCTTGAGGTCGAGTGCGCCCAGCGGCTCGTCGAGCAGCAGCAGCCGGGGCCGGGCGGCCAGCGCCCGTGCCAGGGCCACCCGCTGCCGCTGCCCGCCCGAGAGCTGAGCGGGCCTCCGGTCTCCGAAGGCGGTCAGGCGCACCAGATCAAGCATCTCCCCGGCCCGCCGCTGCCGCTCGGACGCTCCCACGCCGCGCACGGTGAGCGGATACGCCACGTTGTCCAGCACGCTCAGGTGCGGAAACAGCGCGTAGTCCTGAAAGACCGTGTTCACGTCTCGTTTGTACGGCGGCAGCCGGGTCACGTCCTGACCGAACAGCCGCACCGTGCCCGAGTCGGGCGACTCGAAACCGCCGATCAGTCTCAGCACCGAGGTCTTGCCGCTGCCCGACGGCCCCAGCAGCGAGTAGAACTCGCCCTCCGGCACGTCCAGGCTCACGTCGTCCACCGCGCGGGTCGCCCCGAAGGTACAGACCAGCCGACTGAGCGAGACGGCGCTGCCGGGTACGGACGCCAGGGCCGCTCCCGCCTTGCCCTCGTCAATCGGTTCCTTGATTCCTCCCCGGATCAGCGCCCACCCTGGATGGCGATGAAGTCGCTGACCCAGCGGCTGTAGGGCACGCAGGTTCCCTGGGCGCATTTGCTGGTCGGGGTGCGCCAGAAGTAGATCTTGTCGAAAGCGGCGTAGCCGTTGGTCGCGCAGCCGTCCTTGCCGAGCAGGCTGCTGGCCGCGCAGCCCTTGGCCACGGCGGGCAGCGAGCCGAACCAGGAGGCCACGTCGCCCTGCACCCTGGGCGTCAGGCTGTATTCCATCCAGCGGTAGGCGCAGTTGGGGTGCTTGGCGTCCACGTGCATCATGGTGGTGTCGGCCCAGCCGGTGGCCCCCTCCACCGGAATCACGCTGGCGACGGCCTGCTTGTTGGCCTTCAGGGTATTGACCTGAAAGGGCCAGCTGGCGGACGCCACCACGCCCTCGCTGGTGAAGTCCTGCACCTGCACGTTGGCGTCGTTCCAGTAGCGCTGGATCAGGGTGCGCTGGGTCTTGAGCACCGCCAGCACTGCCGCATACTGCGCCTCGGAAAGCTCGTACGGGTTCTTGATGCCCAGGGCGGGCTGGGTCTTCATCAGGTACAAGGCGGCGTCGGCCACGTAGATCGGGCCGTAGTACGCCTGGATGCGGCCCGTGTTGCTCTTGCCGTCAGACAGGGTCTGGGGTTTGAACACGGCGGCCCAGCTCGTCGGCGGCGTCTTGAAGGCCTTGGTGCTGTACAGCAGCACGTTCGGCCCCCACTGGTAGGGAACGCCGTAATGCACCCCGGCCACGGTGTTCCAGGGCGCGCTCTGAAGTTTGGGGTTGACCGTGCCGTAGCTGGGAATCAGCTTGATGTTGATCGGCTGCACCTTGCCGCCCGCCACCAGACGCAGGCTGGCGTCGCCCGAAGCGGTCACGAGGTCGTAGCCGCCCTGGTTCATCAGCGACACCATCTCGTCGCTGGACCCGGCCACCTTGACGCTGACCTTGCAGCCGCTGGCCTTCTCGAAGGGGCTGACCCAGTCGTAGGCCTTGTCGCTCTGGCCGCGTTCCAGGTAGCCCGACCAGGCGATCACGCTCAGCTGCCCCTCGTTTTTGCCCAGTGACATGACCATGCCTTTCTGGGCCAGGGCGACGCCGGGGAGCGCGGTGAGCATCAGGGCAGAAAGCTGCAACATAAAGTGGCGCATAGGACCTCCGGATCGGAAATAGGGCTGCATGAAGAGGCGTTCAATCGGCGTGAAAGAAGTGTGATGACGGTGCGGCTGTACAGGTTGTTGGTGTTGTTCCAGACCAGGATACTTCAAGGGTCTGGAAAGGTTCTGGCCTCAGCGTCAGGCAGATGGAGGGAACGTCGTCTGGGACGTTCGGGCCGCTCACCCCCTCTCGTTCCGAGCTGTGCCAGTCCCAACCTCCCCCCTCAAGAGGGAGGGGCTGAAAACGATCCATTTAGTGGCGCTGGATTCTTTGGTCAAGGGGTTGAGCTTTTACCCCTCGCCCCCTGCGGGAGAGGGGCGCTGCGAAGCAGCGGGGAGAGGGGGCCACCGGGCGACCCTGTCCACACCCCCCAACTCCCTCCTTCTGACGCCACAGTTCGACCCTCCATCCTCAGACGCCGAAACTCACGAACTTGACCTGCAAATACTCGTCCAGCCCCCAGTGGCCGCCCTCCTTGCCCATGCCGCTGTTCTTGAAGCCGCCGAAGGGGGCCTGCGCCGCCGCGCCCACCGGGCCGCCGTCGTTCACGCCGATGATGCCGTACTCCAGCGCCTCGGTGAAGCGGAAGGCGCGCGACAGGTCACGGGTGTAGACGTAGGCCGCCAGCCCGTATTCCGAGTCGTTGGCCAGCGCTATGGCCTCCTCGTCGGTGCTGAACGTGACGATGGGCGCAACCGGACCGAAGGTCTCCTCACGCAGCATCCGGGTGCCGGGCTGCACGCCGCTCAATACAGTGGGCGGATAGTAGCGCCCCTCTCCGGGCTGCCCGCCCGTGACCGCCACGGCCCCGCGTGCCACGGCGTCGGCCACGTGGGCGCTCACCTTGTCGTGGCCCTGGGCATCGACCAGCGGCCCGATCTCGGTGGTCGGGTCGAGCGGATCACCGATCTTCAGCTTCCCGGCGGCTTCGGCAAAGGCGGCGGCGAACTCTTCGGCCACGCTCTCGTGGACGTAGAAGCGGTTGGAAGAAATACAGGTCTGCCCGGCGTTGCGAAACTTGCTGACCACGCTCTCACGCACCGCCAGCGCGATGTCGGCGTCGGCGAAGACGATGCTCGGCGCGTGTCCGCCCAGTTCCAGGCTGACGCGCTTGAGGGTCGGCGCGGCCTGGGCGTACAGGTGCCTGCCCACGTCGGTGCTGCCGGTAAAGGCGATCTTGCGAACCCGCGCGTCCTCGAAAAACGGGGCGCTGAA
>JANXWI010000521.1 GCA_025351205.1 Deinococcus sp. | reverse complement strand
GCCCCAGGGTGCTCAGCAGGGCGCGCGGGCCTTCGGGAGCAGGGCGGGTGGACAGGTGAAGCGGGCGGGCTGCAGTCAAGGCGAAACCTCAGGCGGGGGGAGGGGGCGGGAGCGGGCGGCGACTGGCCGGCTTCAGGTGGGCAACTCCGGGTTCATGAGAACTTCATTTTGACAGATGCGTGGGGCAGAGGTGACGTTCCAGCCTGCACAGACGCTGGCAATACAGACACTGGCAATACAGACGCTGGCAATCAGGTAAGAAAAACCCGCCCCCCGTTCCGGAACGTTCAGAACATGCAGTGGGGGCGGGCCTGAACACGCAGGATAGGCTCACATCAGACAGGTTCAGATCACTTGATGTTCGCCCTGATCTCGGTGGCCGCGCTCGACAGGATGCCCGCATAATCGGGTGAGGGCTTGGTGGTGCTGAGGGTGATGGCGTTGGTCCAGGGTCCCCAGACCGCGCCCATCTGCGGCACGTTGGGCATCGGCACCCCGGCGGCGATGTTCCTGCTGAAGCCGCTCACCACCGGGTCGTTCTTCAGCTGGCCCACGGCGCGCACGCTGATCGGAATGCGTCCGCCCGCCCTGTTGAAGGCCACCTGGTTCTCGGGGCTGATGATGAACTTGGCGAATTTGGCCGCCGACGCCTTGTTCTTGCTGTAGCTGTTCATCAGCACGCCCTGCACGCCGACAAAGGGACTCCACTTGCCCGCCGCTCCGGGCGGGGTGGGAAAGGCGGCGATGCCGAAGTCGATGCCCGCTTTCTTGATGTCGCCCATGTCCCAGGGGCCGGTGAGGTACATCGCCAGGTTGCCACTCAGGAACTGGGCCTTGGCGACGCTGCCGTCCACGCCCTCAGGAATCAGGTTGTTCTTGAAGCGCAGGTCGTTCAGGAAGCCCATGGCCTTGGCCACGCCCGCGTTGCCCACCCCTAGGTCTTTGACGTCCAGGGTGCCCGCGTTGTTCTTGAAGACGTAGCCGCCGAACGCGCTGATCACCCCGTACTGCGCGTACACGTCGCCCAGGTTTGCCAGGTAGCCGTAGGTGCCCTTCTTGGCGTCGGTCAGGCCCTTGGCGGCGGCCAGGAAGCCGGTCCAGCTGGTCGGCACTTTCTGGATCAGTTTCTTGTTGTACACCACCCCGACAGACTCGGCGAACATCGGCAGCCCGAACAGCTGCCCCTGGTAGGTCATGGCGCTCAGGGCGGTGCGGCTGATGTCGGCCCTGTTGCCGACGTACCTGTCCATCGGCTCCAGCACGCCCGCCGCCGCCATCTCACCCAGCTGGTCGTGGGGCAGAGACAGCACCAGGTCGGCCCCCTCGCCGCGCGAGGCCCCCAGGATCAGCTTCTGCTTGATGTCGCCGAACGGCACATTGACGATGTCGATGGTGTCCTGCTTTTCCTGGGCGCTGTACTTGCTGGCCACGTCCTTGAGCCAGGCCAGTTCCGGGCCGTCGAAGTGGGTCCAGACCGTGATCTTGGCCGCCTGAGCACTGGTAAGGGCGAGGGCCAGGGTGGTCAGCAGGGCAGTGCGAGTCTTCATGGTTGGTCCTTTGAGTGCAGAGAGGTCAGGGCCGGGAAGCGGAGCAGTTCAGGCGGCCAGGAACAGACCAGCGCCGTGCCACAGGCAGGAGCAGGACGGGGGAAAACAGGTGGAGATTGGCTGTGAACTTGAATAGACGTTAAACCTTCCACCAATGTCAGAGTCAAGAAGCACCACAGCAGACGGGTAAATGAGCCGCCCCGAGTGGCAGACAGGCCAGACCCGGATCAACCGTCAGGAGCTGGCCGGGACGCGCAGTGCCGTAAGCTTTGCTGGCCTGTGACAGTGGCCGTTTCTTGCAGCGCCCACTTTTTGCAGCGCCCGCTTGAGGAAGACCGCTCAACCCTGCCCGGGCTTCGCTGCCCAGGCCTCAGAACGGCACAGCCGCAAACAGCCTGGCCCCTTGCGGTGACCAGGCTGATGGCGTGCCCCCTCGTTCCGTCAGGGGCGGGTGCTGTAGAGGCTCACCGCGTGCGTGCAGTCGTTCAGCCTGGTTTCCTGCCGGGTGCCGCCCTGGGTCGCCACGGCATGCAGCTGGCGCGTGTTGCCGCAGTCGTTGGCGTACGAAAAGTAGGTGGCGCTCAGGCTGGCGTCGGTGGTCTGGAAATACGGCAGCGTCTTGAACGGCGGAAACACCGTCTCGCTGAAGAAGTCGCGGAAGAAGCCGCCCAGCACCGAGGTCTGGCCGCCGTTCGTGGTCAGGCCGTGCAGGGCCGGGGCCTCGGTTTTCCAGCCCATCACGCTCAGGCGCGCGCCGTCGTTCTGCACGTAGGTGGGAATCGGGCGCGGGTTGGCCGGGTCGAAGGGGTTGTTCTCGGTGTTCAGCTGCCGCACCTGGGCCAGCACGTTGCCCGAGAGCTTCAGAGACGAGGTGTACTCGTCCACGAACAGCCGCCCGCGCGCTTCCGGCGCGTTGGTCACCAGGCCGTACAGGTAGGCGTTGTGCCCCTTGAGATACAGGTCCTCGTTCGACGCCATCTCGATGCTCAGGTGGTTGGCCTCCGGGTAGGTGTTGGTCTGGGTCCACTCGAAGGTGACCGGGCTGCGGCCATTGCCCTGCACCCGGATCATGGGCTTGTTGGCAAAGTCGGAAATCGAGCCGCTGAAGCCGCCGCGCAGCATGCCCAGCACCTCACGCACGTTGCCGCGCACGATCACCGTGTCGCTCAGGCGGTAATTGCTGTTGTACGGCAGGAAGATCACCTCGGCGCCCGAGTCGATGGCCTGCTGCACCGCCGCCGTATCGTCGCCGGGGCCGTCCACCGGAATGGCCCACTGGCTGAGCGGCGGCAGCGGGGTCTCGGGCGGCGCGGCGCGGGGAATGCTCAGGTGTCCGGGCAGCCCGGCGGCCTGGGCGGGCCGCTCACCCTCGACAAACTCGCCGATGTCGTTGCCCGCCAGCACGCTCCCCTGGTTTTCCAGCGCGGCCCTGTAGCCGGTTGTCTGCACGCCCGACAGGTACAGGCTGCCGGTGTTGCGGATGGCCACCGCGTCCGCGCCGCCGCCCGACAGCCTGGCGTCCAGCAGCACCAGCTGCGCGAAGCCGCCGAGGTTGGCCACGGCGGGCACGCTGTTCGTGCTGGTCAGGCCATGGATGGTCATGGGAAAGTGGTTCTCGATGCCCAGCACCTTCTGATTTATAAGGGTGATGTTGGCGAGCGTGGCGTGAGACGGCAGGGTGGGCGTGCGAATGCCGTAGTCGAAGCCCTCGATGGTCACGTCCTTGAGCATGCCCGGCCCGAACTCGGTCTCCGATAAGTCCACGCCCACCGCGCCGCCCTCACGCGAGCGCACCGTGACCCGCTCCATCATGCCGGTGTTGTGGGTGTTGTACAGCACGCCACTGGCCCCCGGATTGCCCAGCCCGGTGTCCACGCTCAGGTTGCGGATGTAGTTGGCGAACGACTCGTTGTTGCTGTAGAGCGTGCGGATCACCGCCCTGGGCGGGACACCCGCGCCGTAGCCGGGAGTGTTGTCGCGCAGCTGGATGATCGTCTTGTCTTCGCTCTGGCCCTGCATCACCCGGTACTGGGTAAAGTTGATGGTGCCCGACACCAGATACTTGCCGTCGGGCAGGTACACCACCGAGTTGTCGGCGTTGGGCCTGGAGAACGGCGTCTTGTCGATGGCGTCGAAGGTCGCCCTGATCGCGGCGGTGTCGTCGGTCACGCCGTCGCCTTTTGCCCCGTAGTCGCGCACGTTGTACACGCCAGGCGTTCCCGCCGGGTACTCGACGGTGAAGCGGGCGGCGGCGGGCGGGGCCGGGCAGTTCACCTTCACCGCCCGGCTGGGCCGCGAGTCGGCGCGTCCGGCTTTTCCAAGCGCCACCACCCGGACGTCGTGCGTCTCGTCCGCTTTCAGGGTGGTGACAACCGTGCTGGTGGTGTCGGCGGGCAGGTTGTCTTTCTCGGTCTCCCAGTTCGCACCTTCCAGATGCTCGATGCGGAAGCCGCGCTCGTTGCGGGAGTTGTCCTGCCAGCTCAGCTGGACGCCGCCGCTGGGCAGGCAGCTCGCCCTGAGTCTGGTCGGTCCGGCGGGCCGCAGACCCTGGGCCGTCAGTCCGGAAACGCCCTCCAGTTCGGGAACCTCCGCGCCGGCACCGTCTGCGCTGGCGAGCGGGTCGGGGGTCGCCTGGGGGGGAGCGTTACAGGCCACCAGCGCGAGCGTCACAACCATGATCCACCACTGTTTCATACAAACCTCCACAGTTCGGAAATGAAGACGGAATTGGGGATGAAAATACATTGGTCATGCCTTAATGTTGAGAATGACGCAGTCAGATGAGAACCGCGCAGTCAGAGTGTGACCGTGATTGCATTTGTCCAGCGACCCAGTCCCATCTCTGTCACGGTGTCGGCGGTCAGCCGTACGCTGCTGAGGGAGTGCGCGTTCCGATCCGTCCCGTCTGAAGCGTCTGTGTTTATTAGCGTCTGTGGTTGTTAGCGTCTGTGTGTTGCGCCGCCAGGATACCTGCCCTCTGTCAGCTCTACCGACATGCTCAAGCGCAGCACGGTAGGGCGCGGTGGCCGGACTTGGCGCTGTCCTGACCGGGCAGAGGCGCTGTTCGAGCCGGGCAGGAGACCACGCCTCAACATTGTTCCAAACCCCGGAAGATCAGGCGGTGTCGGACTGAAACAGTTCCATCAGAAAGTCGTAGCGGTCTCCCCGGTAGTGGGCGCTTCCCATCTCGATAGGCAGGCCACTGGCGCTCCACGACACCCGCTCGGTCATCAGCAGCGCCGCGCCGGGGCGCACGTTCAGCAGTCCAGCCTGATCCTTGTCGGCGTTCACGGCCCGCAGATGGCGCAGCGCCCGCACCGGCGTGAGGCGGCGTGACGACAGCAGCGCGTACAGGCTCCGGTCGCTCAGGGCCTCGGCAGACAGCTCCCCGATCCGCTCCTGGGGCAGCACGCTCGACTCGACGGCCAGCGGCGCGCCGTCGGCGGTGCGCAGCCTGCGGACGCGGTAGACCCGGCTGCTGACCCCCAGATTCAGGGTCATGGCCTCCTGCGGCGTGGCCTGCGCGAGCACGAACTCCAGCACCCGCGCCCCAGGGGTCAGGCCGCGCGCCCGCATGTCGTCGCTGAAACTTCTCAGCGTGCCGAGCGGGTGCTCGATGCGCCTGGGCAGGATGAACGTTCCGCTGCCGCGCCGCCGTTCCAGCAGGCCCTGGGCACTGAGCAGTTTCAGCGCCTGCCGCACCGTGACGCGCGAGACCCCGAGGTGCAGGGCCAGGTCACGTTCGCTGGGCAGCGCGGTCCCGGCCTGGGCTTTTTCCGATTTCAGCCAGTGCCCCAGGTGGTGCGAGACCTGCAAGTACATCGGCGTGGTCGCGGAAGAATCGAGGTCAGCAGCGATGGCTTCTG
The DNA here is from genome assembly GCA_025351205.1 of Deinococcus sp. GTDB lineage: Bacteria > Deinococcota > Deinococci > Deinococcales > Deinococcaceae > Deinococcus. The sequence continues at coordinate 3,453 of JANXWI010000521.1, read as the reverse complement.
AAGCAACGAGGTCGAGCGGGACGTTCGCCGGGCGCGCCCGGACCGACGTGGGCATCAGCCCCTGCCCCGTATCCAGCCAACCCGTGTCCAGCCAACCCGTGCCCGGTGATCCTGCGCCCGGATGGCCCACGCCAGCCCGTTCATCGCCCGGCTTCCAGCGCCGAGCGCAGACTGCCGCCCACCTGACGCAGCGCCGAGCGGGCCGTGTCTACGTCCACCCCTAGGCGCAGCATCACGGCGGCGGTCTTGACCTGATCTCCGGCCTCTGCCAGCGCCCGCTGCGCCTCGGTTTGGCTGGCCCCACTCACCAGCACCGTCAGCAGTACGGCGCGCCGCCGCAGCTTGGCGTTGCTGACCTTCAGATCGACCATCAGGTTGCCGTAAACCTTGTCCAGCCGCACCATGACAGCGCTCGACAGGGCATTGAGCGTCATCTTCTGGGCGGTTCCGGCCTTGAGGCGGGTGCTGCCGCTGATCACCTCCGGGCCGGTGTCGAGGGTGATCGCCACCTGCGCCAGACGCAGCAGTGGGCTGCCGGGGTTGTTGCTGATCCCGATGCTCAGCGCACCGATGCTGAGGGCGTATTCCACACCGCCCAGCACGTAGGGCGTGGTCCCGCTGGCCGCCAGCGCGATCAGCACGTCGCTTGCTGTCAGATTTACCGCTTGCAGGTCGCGCCCGCCCGCCAGACGATCATCCTCGGCCCCTTCGGCGGAGCGGAACATGGCCCCCTGGCCGCCCGCGATCAGCGTGACGAGCCGCTCCGGGGGCCACGAAAAGGTCGGCAGCAATTCCACCCCGTCCAGCACGCCCAGCCGTCCTGAAGTTCCGGCCCCCAGATACACCAGTCGGCCCCCCAGCAGCAGGCGCTCGGCGGCCAGTTCTACCGCCACGGCGATGGCCGGGGCCGCCGCCTGCACGGCCCGCAGCGCCCCCGCCTGATCATCCAGCAGGGCAGCCAGGAGGTCGGGGGTGGAGAGCAGATCGAGGTCGGCGTGCTGCGGGCTGGGCTGCTCGGTGGCCAGCTGCTCGGTGGCCAGTTGGTCGGTTTCGGACGTGCCTGATCGCCGGGTCATCGGGGAACGCCTTCCGGAAAGGAACTGGACCTGCGAAGGGGCGAGAGCCGGACTGCGCCCAGCACCGGGGCACATGGCGCGACCTGGACCACGCCGGGCAGGGCGGCGACGAAGGCGGCCCGCACGAGGTCGTTGGCCGCCCCGCCGCACAGGACCACCGGCAGGCTGCTCGGTTGATACTCGGATACGAGTTGATGCTCAGATGCCATGCGTTTCTGGAGCGTCAGGGCGAGGTCGGCCAGCGCCTGCCCCGCCTGCCGCATGACCGTCTGGGCCACCGCGTCCCCGGCCAGCGCCGCCCGGTTCACCGCCGGAGCCAGCGTCGCCACCACGCCGCGCCCGCCGCCGTAGACCCAGGCCCGCACCTGGGGCCAGTCCAGGCCACCGATCAGGGGTGAGAGTTCCCGGGCCAGTGTCTCAGGCTGCGGGCAGCCCCCATCCTGAGCGTGCAGCACCGCCCGCAGCGCCTGCCGCCCCTGCCAGAAGGCTCCGCCCTCGTCGCCCAGCAGAAAGCCGTGACCGCCCGCCCGCAGAACCTTGCCGCCCTGCGTATAAAAGGAGGCCACGCTGCCTGTCCCGGCGTAGACCATCACCCCATCCCCCGGCGCGAAGTGGGCGGCGTAGGCCAGTTGCAGGTCATCCACAACGTGAATCATGCGTTCCGGCAATCCGAAAGTGTCTGCCAGGGCAGCCCGGAAGATCGGCTCTGCATGTTCCTGAAGGCCGCTGATTCCGGCCACCACCGCGCCTGGTCTGCTTTCGAGCATGTCTGCCAGCTCAGCCAGCTGGGAGCGCAGCGCCGCCTCGTCATCCGGGCCAAACAGGTGGCCGGTCATGGCAGGCAGGCGGCCCTGGCGCAGCACCGCGCCGTCTGCTGAGAACAGCGCCCACTTGGTGCTGCTTCCCCCGCCGTCTATTCCGAGCAGCATCCCTGCCCTGACGGTCATCAGAGCCTCGTCTGCACGTCGGCAGCGTCTCTCAGGGCGTCTCCGAAGAAGTTGAAGGCCAGGATGGTGACCACCAGAAACAGCCCCGGCAGCAGCAGCCAGGGGTAGAGGTTGAGCGTCTGGAAGCCCTCGCGGCGGGCGTCGGCGAGCAGCAGGCCCCAGCTCGTCATCGGCTCCTTGATGCCCAGGCCCAGAAAACTCAGGGCGCTCTCGCCCAGGATGTAGCCGGGCAGCGCCAGGGTGGCCGTGACCAGCAGAAACGAGCTGAGGTTGGGCGTGATGTGCCGCAGGATGATCCTCAGGTCGCGCGCCCCGATGGCCTGCGCCGCCGAGACATATTCCAGCTGCCGGATGGCCAGCACCTGCCCGCGCAGCACCCGCGCCAGCCCCGCCCAGCCGATGAGCGACAGCACCGCCACGATGCCCAGATACACCCAGGCGCTCGGCCAGCGGGCCGGAATCAGGGCGCTCAGGGCCAGCAGGATGGGCAGGCGCGGGAAGCTGAGCAGCACCTCGACCAGCCGCTGAATCAGGGTATCGGTCAGGCCGCCGTAGTAGCCGCTCAGGCCGCCCATCAGGATGCCGATGGCGAACGAGATGGCGACGCCGATGAGGCCCACCGTCAGGCTGACCTGCCCGCCCACCAGCGTGCGCGAGAACAGGTCACGCCCCAGCTGATCGCTGCCGAACGGAAAGTAGAACACCTGCGCACCGCTAACTTGTGAAACACCGCCGCCTTGCGGGGCCGGAATACCGAACAGATGCACATCACTGCGGACGCCGAAAAAGCGGTAAGGTTCGCCCCGCACAAAGAATCGCAGGGGCAGCTGCACCGAGGGGTCTACGGCGGTCTTGCGGGCAAAGGTCACCGGGTCGCGGGTTTCCCTGGTGCCGTACACGAAGGGCCGGGTCAGCCTGCCGTTCGCCACAAAATGCAGCCCAGTGGGCGGCTGGTACTCGTGCCCGGCGTGCTGCGCGGTGATGTCATACGGCGACAGGAACGGGGCGAACAGGGCCAGCAGGTACAGGACCATCAGCACCCAACCGCCCAGCACGCCCAGCCTCGACTTGCGGTAGCGCTGCCACGCCAGGGCCAGGGCGCTCGCTCCGGGTTTGCGGGGGGGGAGGGTGATGGCGGTGGTCATCGGGAACCCGCCTCGCTTGCTCTGCCGAATCCGTCCATTCCATCGGCCATGCCAACAGCCGCATGGTCGATTCCATTCCCGGCTCCGGCTTTATTCCCACTCGCTGTCTTGACCAGGGCAGCGCGGATGACCACGCTTGGTCGCCTGCTCGGATTGCGCAAAAAACGCTCAATCGGAATCACGCGTACCTCACCCTGGGGTCAGCCCAGGCCAGCGCCACGTCGGCCAGCAGGTTGCCGATCAACAGCAGCGCCGCCGAGAACATCAGCAGCGTCAGGGCCATGT
>JANXWI010000497.1 GCA_025351205.1 Deinococcus sp. | reverse complement strand
GCGCAAGGGCGCGTGATCGGCGCGTAGCACGTCGCCTGTAGTACATAGAGCATTTGTCAAAAAGGCGTTCTCTTTTTGACCGACTGGAGCGGGCAGGCGTGCCCAGGCGCGTCCGTTCTGCCCAAGACAATGGAGCTGACGAAAGGCTGTTATTTCGGCAGCGGAGTTCGGACAAATGCTTTAGAGAGTAGCTTGCAGGAAAAGGAAGGGCCAGGATGCCGGGACAAACCGGAGTGTTCTGGCCTTTTCTGCGTGCCACATGCCTTTTCTGCGTGCCACGCACCACACGCTGCACGCCAGTTCTGCTGTGAGCGAAACGCTACACTACGGGCATGTCCGCTCCCACCCCCCCGGCTCCGACCAGCCCGGCCCCGATCAGCCCCGCCCCGACCACCCTGGTGCTGATTGACGGGCATGCCCTGGCGTTCCGCTCTCTGTTTGCGCTGCGCCGTAACGAGCCGAACATTCCCAGGCTCACCAACCGCTCCGGCGAGGCCACCGACGCCGTGATGGGCTTCATGCGGCTCACGCTGCGGCTGGCCCGGCAGAGAAGCAATCAGGTGATCGTGGTCTTCGATCCGCCGGTCAAGACCTTCCGGCACGAACAGTTCGAGGGCTACAAGGCGGGCCGCGCCGAGATGCCGGGAGACCTCTCGGCGCAGATCAACCGCATCCGCGAGATCGTCGATGCGGTGGGGCTGCCGCGTCTGGAAGAACCCGGCTACGAGGCCGACGACGTGATCGCCTCGCTGACCCGCATGGCCGAGGGCACCGGCATGCAGGTGCGCATCGTGACCAGTGACCGCGACGCCTACCAGCTGCTCGACGACCACGTGAAGGTGATCGCCAACGATTTTTCGCTGATCGGGCCTGCCGAGGTGCTGGAAAAATACGGCGTGACGGTCAGGCAGTGGGTGGATTACCGTGCCCTCACCGGCGACGCCAGCGACAACATTCCGGGTGCAAAAGGCATCGGGCCGAAGACGGCGGCCAAGCTGCTTCAGGAGTACGGCACGCTGGAGGGCATCTACGCGGCGGCCAGGGCCGGGACGCTGAAGCCCGACGGCACCCGCCAGAAGCTGCTCGACTCGGAACAGGACGTCCTGTTCAGCCACCAGATTTCGTGCATGGTCAGCGACCTGCCGCTGAAGGTGCAGCTGGGCACGGGCCGCCTGCCCGGCAACCCGGAGCGGCTGGAAGAACTGCTGAGTGAACTGGAACTGCACTCGGTACGCCGCGACGTGCTGCTGCTGGATTCGGGGGGCCACGATTCAGGAGGACTGGGCACAGAAGACCTTCCAGGCAGCGTTCACGGCGCCGAACAGGCCGTGCCGCGGGAGCCTGCCCTGCCGCTGGCCGCCGTGGTCACGCAGCCCTGGCGCGCGCCTGGCCAGGACGTGGTCTGGGGCTACCGGCTGTCGCGTGAAGACGACCTGACCGCCGCCCTGCTGGACGCCGCCACCTTCGAGACGCAGGGCGAGGGCAACGTGGTGCGAATCGCCCCCACGCAGGAACCGCCCGAATGGAAGAAGGCGCAGGCCCACGCCGCGCCGGAAGGCCTGTTCGAGCTGTCCAGCACCCTGCCGCCCAGCAGGGCGCAGCACAAGGCCTCGGAAAAAGCCGCAGAGAAGGCACAGAAGGAGGTGGACAAGGCCGCCGCCAGGCTGCGCGGTCAGTTTCCGGCCACCGTACAGGACGCCGAATTCGCGGGGCAGCGCACCCTCAGGGCCGCCGGGGCGAAAGCGCTCGCGGCCCACCTGAGCGTGCGCGGCACGGCCACAGAACCCGGCGACGACCCCCTCCTGATGGCCTACCTGCTCGACCCGTCCAACACCAGCATGGAAACCGTGTCGCAGCGCTACCTGAACCTGCCCTGGCCGCAAGGCGCGGCGGGCCGGGCCGGCGTCACGGCGCGGCTGCTGCAAGACCTGCCCGCCCACTTCGACGACGCGAGACGCAAGCTCTACACCGAGATGGAACTGCCGCTTTCCAGGGTGCTGACCCGCATGGAGGTGGCGGGCGTGCGGCTCGACAGCGAATTCCTGCGCGGCATGTCGCTGTCTGTGGGGGCACGTTTGAGCGCGCTGGAGGGCGAGATTCACGCCCACGCGGGCCGCGAGTTCCAGATCCGCAGCCGTGACCAGCTGGAAGCCGTGCTGTACGACGAACTGGGGCTGGCGAGCGGCAAGAAGACCAAGTTGACCGGCAAGCGCAGCACCGCCGTGGCCGCGCTGGAACCGCTGCGGAACGAACACCCCATCGTGCCCGTGCTGCTGGAGTACCGCGAACTGGAAAAGCTGCGCGGCACCTACCTGGAACCTCTGCCCAATCTGGTCAACCCCCACACCGGGCGGCTGCACACCACCTTCGCGCAGGCGGCGGTGGCGACCGGGCGGCTGAGCAGCCTGAACCCGAACCTGCAAAACATCCCGATCAGAAGTGAAAACGGGCGCGAGCTTCGCAAGGGCTTCATCGCCGCCCCGGGCCACTGCCTGATCGCCGCCGACTACTCGCAGATCGAGCTGCGGCTGCTGGCCCACATCGCAGGCGACGGTCTGATGCAGCAGGCCTTCCGCGAGGGGGCGGATATTCACCGCCGCACCGCCGCGCAGGTGCTGGGGCTGAACGAAGACGGCATCACGAGTGAACAGCGCCGCGCCGCCAAGACGGTCAACTTCGGGGTGCTGTACGGCATGAGCGCCCACCGGTTGTCGGGCGACCTGGGCATCGCCTACGCCGAGGCCGCCGGGTTTATCGAGACGTACTTCAGCACCTATCCGGGCATCCGGGGCTACATCGACCGCACCCTGGCCTTCGGGCGCGAACACGGCTACGTCGAAACGCTGTACGGGCGGCGGCGCTACGTGCCCGAGCTGAACGCGAGCAACCGCAACGTGCGCGAGGCCGGAGAGCGGCTGGCCTACAACATGCCGATCCAGGGCACCGCCGCCGACATCATCAAGGTGGCGATGGTGCGATTAGATGAGCGCCTGAGCGCCCTGGGGGCACGTCTGCTGCTTCAGGTCCACGACGAACTGCTGGTCGAGGCCCCGGAAGGGCAGGCGGGCGAAATCGCCGCCCTGATGCAGGAGCTGATGGAGGGCGCGGCCAGCCTGAGCGTGCCGCTGAGCGTCGAGGTGGGCGTGGGGCCGAACTGGTACGACGCCAAGTAGGCCACGAGAGACGGCTGTGTAACGCCCAGGTGACGCCCCG
>JANXWI010000183.1 GCA_025351205.1 Deinococcus sp. | reverse complement strand
GACTTCCTTCCGGCTGGCTTGCTTCTGACTGGCCCAGCCCTGACTGGGAGCTGCCCAGCTCAGCCGGGCGGGTCGGTGGGATGTCTCGCACAGTCATGTCCCTCATGCTGCACCTGCCCGGCCCGGACACATGCCCATCCGCCAGAAAGGGTTAAGACCACTCTCAGACGGGCAGACGTTCCCGGCCCAGGTCAATCGGTCCCAGTCAATCGGCCCCAGGAGACGGCAGCGGGCGAAACAGGGACACGTGGCTTCCTGGGTCGCGCGCAGAGGGACTCCTGACAGGCCGATGTTCTGCCGGCTCACTCCCTGGCTGGAGCGCGGCCAGTTCCGGCGCGCACGGTTTGAAGGCGGCACGGGTCTTGAAGGTGGCACGGGTCTTGAATGTGGCATGGTGGCTGGCTGGACGCTTGGTCAATGTCGGCTGAAAGCCGCTGGCAGGTTGCAGCTCTGTCTGTCATGTCGGCCTGCAAGACCCGTGCCACAGGACTTACGGCGCGGAGGTGCAAGTCGGTCTGCGGCGGTTTCTTTTCCCGCTCGGTTGAGTAGCCCGATCTCGTCACGGATGACCACGCTTGGTCGCTGGGAATACCACGCCGATTCATCGGCCAGTTCGAGCCTTGATCAGCCATAAAAACTCAGGACCATCTGTTCTCGGCGCTTGACTTTTAAGCAGGAGAGACCTAATCTTTGTCTCAAGAATCCAACTGAAAACGTTACATTCAGGCCGAACCGTCCAGATCATGACTGAAACGGGCCTGAACTCTTCGGCGCTCGTTCCGACGTTGGCTGAACTGAATTGGCTGAAATGGCCGAACTGGTGCGGGTAAGGATGACCGGATGACCGACCTGACAGTGCAACCTAAACCCCTCTCCAGAACCGGCGGCATCCGCGATGTGGCGAGGCAGGCCGGGGTCTCGATAGCCACGGTGTCGCGGGTCTTCAACGACGCCGGAACCGTCAGCCAGGACACGCGCGAACGCATCATGCACGCCGCAGCCCTGCTCAGCTACGAGCCGAGTTCGCTGGGCCGCAACCTGGTGCGTGGCCGCAGCTACCTGGTCGGGTTGATCGTGCCCAACATCTCGGTTCCGCTGTACGGCACCATGATCCAAGGCATCGAGGACGTGCTGGCGCGCCACCAGATGAGCGCCCTGCTGGGGTCCAGCCGGGACCGCCCGGACACCGAGGCGCGGGTGGCCCAGGGCCTGCTCGGGCACGCCGTAGACGCGGGCATCGTGATCAACTCGCAGGTCGGCGCGGCCCTGCCGGTGCAGCGGATGAGAGGGTGGGTCCACATCTCGCCGGAGATTCCCGGCCTGCCCTGGCGCGTCGAACTCGACAACGAGGAGGGCGGGCGGCTGGCGGCGCGCGAGTTGCTCAGGAACACCTCTTCCGGTTCGCCCCGCACGGCCCTGGCCTACGTCGGTGCGCCGGGGCGCGAGAGCCTGGAGCGCGAGCGTGGGTTCGCCGCAGAGCTGGCGCTGGCCGGGCTGAACTACCGCCGCGTGGTGGGCGACTACTCCGAGCAGTCGGGCCTGGAGGCGGGCCTTGAGCTGCTCCAGTTTCCGCTGGACGCGGTGTTCGTGGCGGGCGACCTGATGGCCGCAGGCGTGCTGCGGGCGCTGCACCGATCTGGCAGAAACGTGCCCACGCAGGTTGCGGTGGTGGGCTTCGACGACAGCCTGATCGCGCCACTGCTGTATCCGCGCCTGAGCACCGTGCGCCAACCGGCCTACCAGATGGGCGCGGCGGCGGCCCAGATGGCGCTTGACCTGATCGCCGGGCTGGCAGTGACGCCCATGACCTTCAGCCCCGTGCTGGTCCGCCGCGAATCGACGGACCCGTCTCCCGAACCGCCGTTCACTCCAGATGAAGGTCGCTCCAGCTCCAGATGAAGGTCGCTCCAGATGAAGATCCTCGCAGGTGAACCGTGCTCCATGACTGTTCCGCCTCTGTTTCCAAGGTTTGTGCCGCGTTCGGTGGTCTGCCCCAGTTCGGGTGTTCAGGGAGGATGTCATGAATTCCAAGGTGTTCAGATTGAGCGTGTTGAAGTTGACCGTCGCGTTGCTGGCCGTGGGCACGTCCGCGCTGGCCCAGGGGCCGAAAACCACCTTCACGGTGGTGCGCAGCGACCAGTGGGGCGCGCAGAACCTCAATCCCTTCTCGCCCGGCAGCCAGCACCTGCTGCCCACCAACTCGGCCATCTACGAGACGCTGTTCTTCGTCAATTCGCTCAACGGCAAGGTGACCCCGGTGCTGGGCACCAAGTACGCCTGGAGCAAGGACAGCAAGACGTTGGCCGTGACCACCCGCCCGGGCGTGAAATGGACCGACGGTCAGGCGTTTGACGCCTCCGACGCCGCCTTCACCTTCAACTACCTGAAACAGTACCCGGCGCTCGATACCCAGGGCCTGTGGAAGAGTGGCCTGACCAGCGTGACTGCGCCCAACGCCAGCACGCTGATGTTCAGCTTCTCTGCGCCCAATACCCCGGTGTTCGCCTACATCGCCAACACGCCGATTGTGCCGCAGCACCTCTGGAAAGACGTGAAAGACCCGGCCACCTTCACCAACCCCAAGCCCGTGGCCACCGGGCCGTTCATCTTCGACAGCTCCAGCCAGCAGGCCATCCGGGTGCTGAAAAACCCCAACTACTGGATGAAGGGTCAGCCCTACGTGGACGCGGTGGTGTGGGTCAGCACCAGCAGCAACGACGCGGCCCTGCTCAAGCTGCTGAGCGGCGACGTGGACTACGGCTATGTGGGCATTTCCGACCCCAAGAACTACGCCAGCAAGGGGCCGGACAACAGCTACTGGTGGCCGACGAACAACATCAACTTCCTGTACTTCAACACCGTCAAAGCGCCGTTCAACGACGCCTCGTTCAGGCGAGCGGTGGCGCAGGCCATCAACACCAAGGACGTGGCTCTGAAAGCCTACGCGGGCGCGGTGCCTGCGGCCAGCCCCACTTCGGTCTTCCCCAGCCAGCAGGAAGACTGGCTGCCGACAAGCGCCAAGTCGCTCGCCCCAACCTTCGACGTGGCCGCCGCCGACGCCGCGCTGACCAGGGCCGGATACAAAAAGAACGCTCAGGGGGCGCGCCTGGGCAAAGACGGACAGCCGCTGCCCAGCTACAAGATTCTGGTGGGCGCGGGCTGGACCGACTTCATTACGATGGCGACGGTGGTCAGCGACAACCTGAAAAAGGTGGGCGTCAGCACCAGCATCGACCAGCAGGCCTGGGGCAGCTACTCCGGCGGCCTCCAGACCGGCAGCTACGACCTGGGCATCAGCTGGGGCTGGGGCAACGGTTCCAGCCCCTACTACACCTTCAACGCCGCGTTCAGCCCCGACTTCAGTGCGGCGGTGGGCAAGACCGCGCCCAGCAACCTGTCGCGCTACACCAACCCCACCATCACGGCGGCCCTCAAGACCTTCAGCTCGACCAGTGACGCCGCCGTCCAGAAAAAGGCCATGAGCACCATCGTCACGGCGGTGCTGAAAGACACGCCCTGGGTACCGCTGACCGACCGCACGCAGTTCGCGCTGTTCAACACCAGCCGTTTCACCGGCTTTCCCAGCGCGGCCAACCCCTACAACGACGCCTCGGCAGACGACGTGCCGGGCGCGAGGCTGATGTACCTGAACGTCAAGCCGAAGTAAGCGGCAGGCGCAAGGTTTTTGGTTTCGAAAGGCAGAACGGGCAAGCGCAATCGCTTCTCTCTCACCCCCTCCCAACCTCCCCCCTTGAGGGTGAGGGGGTGAGCGGGCCGCACGTCCCAGGCCCCGTTTTCTCAATTCCCTGT
>JANXWI010000434.1 GCA_025351205.1 Deinococcus sp. | reverse complement strand
ACTGGAGCGCGGCGTCGCCCAGGTCTCCCAGCAGGCGGTTCATCAGCGCGAACAGCCCGGCGGCGTAGTCCTGCACCTCCTGTTCGCGCGGCAGGTAGCCCCGGTGAATGACCCGGTTGCGAAACTCTGCGCCCAGGCCCTGAGGCGTCAGAAAATCGGGGGCGCGGCCCTCCCTCGCCAGGTACACGGCGGCAAACGCTCCCAGCTGACGCTCGCTCTGGCTGACCAGCAGCTTCCAGGTGGCGTCCAGCTGGGCCTCGGCGGCTTCCAGCGCGTGACCTTCTGCCGCGAAGCGCTCCAGCAGCGCCGATCTGAGGTAGAACTCCAGGCAGCGTTCCAGCGCCGCCGCGAAGTTGACCACCGCCTCGCGGGCGTAGCCGCCTATCAGGGCGCGGGTGCCCAGGTCGAACAGCGTCTCGAAGCGGTGCTTGCGGATGAACAGCGCGAAGCGGCCCTGGCACGCCGGGCAGAACAGCTCGTGAATGCCGCTGTCGAGGTACTCGGTCTGGAAGGCGTGCTGGCAGCGCGGGCAGGTGGTAGGGATGTTCATGGTCGGCGCGTGGCGTGTGGCCTGTAGCCTGTAGAGAACGGCGAACGCTGCAATGCTTCCGCTCCCATCTGTCCCCACACGCCACACGCTACACACCACAAGCCTCTCACGGCAGCGCTTTCCCCGCCGGAGCCACGACGTACACCGTGCCGCCCGAATGCTCCTGCCACAGCCGCTCGAAGGCCGCGCGGGGGTAGCTGCGGCGCACCGTTTCGTTGCTGGCGGCGGCGGGGTCGTTGAGCACCGGGTTGCCCGAGGCGTCAAAACCGATCAGCACCATCAGGTGCCCGCTGCTGGCCGGAATGGCCGCGCCCGGCAGCTCGCCCTTCTTCCAGCCCAGGCTGATTGCCAGCGGAAGGCCCGCCGAAATGTACCGTTCCGCCTCCGTCAGCCCTGGCAGCCGCGCCACGTGGGCTTGCAGGCCCAGGCTTCCGGCGTAGGCCACGTTGAAACTCCAGTTGCCGGTGCCGTCGTAGGCCGTATCAAAGGTGGCCTTCGCCGCCGCCGGAACCGTGACCTGCACCCCCCAGAAGGCCAGGATCATGCTCACGCTGGTGGGGCTGCACCAGACCTCGCCGCCGCCGGGGTAGATCATCTGAGACCGCTCTGGCACGTTGAGCACCTTGCCCCAGGCCGCGCGGTTACTCGCGGCAGGCTCGGCCCTCCCCCTCCCCTTCTGGCTGGTGGTGAAGGCCAGCAGCGACAGCTGAACCGCGCCGCGCAACGTGACCCGGTACTGGTAGGCCGTGGCCGGGGCGGTCAGGCTCAGCGTATCGGTGTTCAGCGTGCCTGCCGCGTCACGTTGCCCGTCCACGCTGCTGCGTTCGCCCTCGCTCATCCAGGTGCCAAAGCTGTACCAGCGCGTCCAGCCGCCCGCCTGCCTGACGCGCACCTCCAGGTTCAGGCTGCTGCCAGCGGGCGTGCCAGCGTTCCACGACGGGATCAGCTCGGTGAAGGGCGGGGCGGCGGTCTCGGGGCCGGTCAACACCTGGCCCATCTGAGTCTGGCCTGCCATTTTGAAGTCGGCGGGCGCGGTCAATACGGTGGTCGTGGCGTTCGGATAGGTCATGGTGGCCGCCTGTGAAAGACCGGAAACGCTCAGAGAGAACAGTGCGAGGACGGCGCGGGCAGGAGGTCGGCGCATGTCAGATTGTGGCGCGAATCGGGGCGCGGCTGGTGAGGCGGCTCAAGCTCGGAACGTGAAACATCCAATCTGCTCCCGGCTGCATATACCCATATGTAGGTCTTCCTCTTGCCGCTGCACGTCGTCTCCCCCGTTCTCCTGCCGTCCATCTGAAAGCCCCGCCCGCCAGTCACGGTGAGCGGGGCCTGTTATTGTGGGCCGGATGCAAGGGATACAGGCGCAGGCAAACGCGGAGCGAGCGTGACCGGCGCTGGCATGGGCGGCGACTGGAAAGACTGGCAGAACGTGCGGGCCGATCTGGAAACCGACAGCACCGTGGCCCCCGAGCCGTACCGTTGCCCCGCGTGCAGGGCCGAATTCCGGGCGCAGGACGTGCAGGCCAGCTTCGATTACACCTTCGAGGGCCTCGACGAATACCCGCAGCACTGGCGGCGCTCGTGGGTGCGCTGCCGGGCGTGCAGGCATCAGTATCTGGTCGATGACGAGAGAAGCGGGGCGGAGTAGATGAAAAACTCCCCCGAAATCTGGGAGAGTCTGTCTCTGGTGCCGAGAACGGGACTTGAACCCGTACGGATTGCTCCGAGCGATTTTAAGTCGCTTGTGTCTACCGATTCCACCATCCCGGCGGGGAGGCCCGTGACGCTGCCTGGGCCAGACGAGTATACAAAAAAAGCCTGCTGCACGCCAAAGAAGAGGCCCCCCGGTTTCCCAGGGGGTCTTCGTGTACTTGGTGGAGGTGGAGAGAATCGAACTCTCGTCCAGGTTCCCATTCAGCGTACATCTACGTGTGTAGCCCGCACTCTGATTGTCGGGAACAGGCTGGCCCACGGGCAGGCTTCCTGTTCCTTACTCTGCTGTATTTTCGCCGTCGGCTAACAGATATGGCCGGGGCTAGCCTTTATTTATGCAGATGCCGGAGCGCCAAAGGCGGGGCTATCCGGGGCTGGCTTCGCTTAAGCAGCGAAGGCGAGTGTTGCAGGCTGGAACTTGACGTTGCCAGTTAAAAGGGTTGCCGATTTTTAACGAGGCCATCGGCACCTCGACACGCCGTATCGCCTTCAGATGAACCTGTCGAAACCGGGTCACCCCCAGACACATCTGGTTTCCCAGACCCAGTAAGTATACCAGAACTGGCCTGACCCGGCGCTGACCGAGCCTGAAATCTGCCCTCATTTGAGGACTCTACACTCGGCGCATGGCCTTCCCCGCCCGCCTTCCTTTTCTGGCCGCCCTGAGCCTCGCGCTGGGACTCGGCGCCGCCGCCGCTCAGGCTGCTGTACACCGCACTGCCGTCTGGATCAGGCCGCCCGGCAGCCCGCAGGAGCTGGAACGCACGCTGGTCGCCGCGAAACAGGCGGGCTTTACCGAGGTGCTGCTGGAAGGGTTCTACCACGGACGGGCCATCTGGAAATCGGAGCTGGCCCCCATGAAGCTCGGCTACGACGCGCTGGAACTGGCGAACCGGGTGGCTGTGCGAGAGGGGCTGGGCCTGAACCTGTGGTTCGAGACGCTGTACTGGCGGCCAGACAGCAGTTTCGGTATTCCGGTCACGCCGCTCTGGAAGGACAGTTACGCCACCCTGAGCGCGGCGGGCCAGACAAGTTTACAGGTCAGCAAACTGGGCTTCGTGGACCCTGCCGACCCGGAGGTGGGCACCCTGCTGAGCGGCCTGAGCGCCGAACTGGGGCGGCTGTACCCGCAGGTGGGACTGCACCTGGACTACCTGCGTTACCCCCGCGAGGCCGACTTCGGCTATCACCCGGCGGCGCTGGCGGCCTTTCTGGCCCAGAGCGGCATTGACGCCCGCGTGCTGGCAAGGCGCGACCCGGGGGGTGAATTTGCTGCCGAACGCCAGCGCTGGACGGC
>JANXWI010000412.1 GCA_025351205.1 Deinococcus sp. | reverse complement strand
CAGCGCCCCTCTCCCCGAGGTAGAGGGGAAAAAATTAGGTTCAGGCCTGCTCGGTGGTCCCCTCTCCCCCTCGCTGCGCGAGGCCCCTCTGCAAGCAGCTGTACCAGTCTCCCGCCGGGGGCGAGGGGTAAAGGCGAAGGCCCCTAGATAAAAAGTAGATCGTCGGGACGCACCTGAAATCTTTCCAGATCGCCGCCGCACAGCCTTCGGCGGATCAAATACGCGCCCAGGCAGTTCCGTGGTGACGTGAAACTGACAAGTTTTCCAGCTTCAGGAAGCGGATTTCCGCCTTCCAGATGCGTGAAACCAGGGTCAATACCCCGCCGAATGAGCCGACTCACCTTGCCAACAGCGCAGCGCTTGACGTTCTTCTAAGCCCCCCCTGCTCCTCCGGGGCGACTGGCTGGTCGTCGGGGGCGGCCCCTCCTCTGGCTAGATTGATCGGCGCGTCTCTGGTCAGAGCGGTAGGGGGCTGGGGGGTGGGGAAACGCAAATGCTCAAAGCCAAAGCCCCAAAAAACATAACCCTCACCGCCCAACCACCGCCCCGCCGATCACCTTCAGCCCCGCCACCTTCACCAGCAGTTTCTTCTGCCCCACACCGGGAAAGTACACCAGCGCCGTACGGGCGTCGCCGCTGCCCGCCCCCTGCATCAGCACCCCTTCCCCGAAACTGGGATGCGAAAGCCGCAGCGGCCCCTGTTCGCCCACCGCCCGCACGATCTCACGGCTGGGAATGCCCAGGCGGGCGCTCACCTCGGGCAGCGACAGGCCGTACAGGTCGATCAGCTCGCGGGCTTGGAGCGGCCAAGCGTCGCCAGCGGCGCTGTTCTGGACAAGACGGGGCCAAGCGTCGCCAGCGGCGCTGTTCTGGACAAGACGGGGCCAGGCGCTGTCCAGCACGGGAATCGGCAACGGTGTCACGGCGTCTTCCGGTTCCGCATCTGCCTGCGCGGCACCCACGCCCAGCAGCTCCTGCAAGTACAGCCGGGTCGCGGCCTTGCTGGTCGGGCGGCGCTCTCCGCTGGCGTAGAACGGCGAGGCACAGCGGCTGACGGCAATGCAGGCGTAGCAGCCGTCCTGGCAGCAGGGCTTCTGGCACAACTCGAGCGCGCGGCGCAGCAGTTCGTCCATCTGCTCGAAGGCACGCCTTGTCACGCCCAGCCCGCCCTTCCAGTCGTCGTACAGAAAAAAGTAGGTGTTCCTGCCCTCCCTGAAGGCCCCGGCCACGTCGTTCTCGTCGCAGGCCACCCGCTCCGGGATCAGTTTTTGCAGCAGGTGTTTCAGGGTATGTGCCACCGCGTCGGGCAGCTCGCTCGACTTGGGGTCGATGCCCACCTCCAGGGCGCGGGTGTGCAGCGGCTCCAGCTCGGTGGGCTGCTCGAACAGGTGTTCGGACAGCCTGTGGTCCTGCATCCGGTCCGCGATTCTGCCGCCGCAGGCCCGACAGGTCCGTTCACTCAGGGTCGGCTCGCGGTCACAGCCTGCACAGACCCGCTCGAACACGGTTTTCAGCAGCGTGTAGCCGGTGTAGCGCCGCTGGACCGTGACCTCGCCGTGCCGGAACACCAGCGGCCCCCGGCGCTGCCACTCGCCCATGTGACCCGTATGAATGGCCGCGCCGTACAGCCCCCGCGTGTAGATGCCCGCCGCCGCGTGCTTCTCGACCAGAATGGCGGTGCCGCTCTGGTGTTTCAGCCAGCGCGTGACCCGGTAGCCCTGGCCCTCCTGCTCGAACACCGCGTCCACGTGCTTCTCGGTCAGGGCGTAGTGCTGCGCCGGGCTTTCCAGCGGGGCGTTGAAGCAGGCAGCCCCGCCTTTCACCCACTCGCTCTCGTCGATCACGTAAAACTTGGCGCTGCCCTCGCCGCGCAGGTTCCAGTGGCGCGGCGAGGAGCGGGCGCTGGCTTCCAGGCCCGCCGAGAAGCGTTCGGCGTGGGCACGTTCCTGATGTCTGGGGGCCAGGAAAGGATTGTCGGCCTCGACCACCGCCTTTTCCAGCGGCCCGGTCAGCAGCTCGCGGAAGTTGCCCGCGTTGCTGTAAAACGCGTCTACCGGGTGCGGCAGGCCCCGGTCATCGAGCGCCGGAAGGTACAGCACCAGCCCCGGCGAAACGCGCCCCGCCCGCCCGGCCATCTGCCGGAAGGCCATGCGGCTGCCCGGATAGCCGTCGAGAATCACCACCTCCAGGTCGCCGATGTCTACCCCTGCCTCCAGCGCGTTGGTGGCGAACATCACGCCGCTCCCGGCCCGCCGGAACTCGTTCAGGCGCCCCTCGCGGTCACTGGTGCCCGACATGTACAGGTGGGCGTGCCCGGCGTAACTGGAACTGGCCCGGTAGGTGCCGTACAGCCGCGCGGCCCGTGAGCGTCCCCGGAAAAAGGCCAGCACCTTCAGCTCGCGCCGGATGCTGGCCTGCATCACCCCGTCCCAGAAGCGGCGCGGCTGGCCGCCGTGGTCGGCGAGCATGTAGCGCTTGCCCTGTTTTCCGGCCCCCGATTCGCTGACCTCCCGCACCTCCACCCCTGCCAGCTCGCGGGCAAACTGCGCCGGGTTGCCGATGGTGGCGGTACTCAGCAGCACCTGCGGCCCGCCCGTTTCCCGGCCCGCCCCCAGAGCGCGGCTGAGTTCCAGCAGCCGCCGCAGCATCCCGGCCACCTCGCTGCCGAAGCCGCCCCGGTAGCTGTGCGCCTCGTCGAGTACCACCACGCTCAGACGGCTCAGAAACTGCTGCACGCCCGGATGCGTCAGTGCCCAGTGCAGCTTGTCGGGCGTGGCGGTCACCATCCGTACGCCCGGTCTGAACACGTCGGCGGCGTTGGCATTGCCCTGAAAGGCCCCGATCTGCCAGTCGAAGCCCCCCGCTTCTCGGAAGGCGTCCAGTTTGCCGCGCTGGTCCTGCCCCAGCGCCACCAGCGGATAGATGAAAAGCGCCGTGGCCTGCGGGTCACGCTCCAGCCGCTCGAACACCGCCGGGAAGAAGGCCCCGGTCTTGCCGCTGGCCGTCGGTGTGGTCACGATCACGTGTTCGCCTGCGGCTATGCGCCGGTACGTCTCGGCCTGATGGCTGTACACCTGCGGAAAGGCGAAGCCGCGCTGCACTGCCCGCGACCACCCCAGCGAGTCGGCGCGCACCAGACGCGGCTCGGCGGCGGCCTCCTCGTGCAGCAGCGCCGTGCCTCCGCCCAGGATGTCGCGCAAAAAGGCGTCCAGGTGAACAGGCGGCTTGTACATCCAGGTAAGTTTAGAGCGCGCGCCCGGAAAGTAAGGCTCAGTGCGTCACAGTGGGCGCGGCAGTGAGCACGTGATGGACAGTAAGCGCGCTACAGAACGTCCGGGCGAGTGCCCCGGCATTCCCGGTGAGAATGAAGACGCGTCCTCCAGAAAGCATCGTCCACACGAGGCCTCAGTCCCCTGTCGGCGCTTGACAGTCGCCCTCAACTCCTGTATCTTTTCTGAGCCTCCAAGCGGGGCAGCGCGGCGGAAACGGTGCGCGGGGTGCATGACAGCCGAGGATGTGTGAGAGCAGGGCACCCAGTCATGGGTGAGCAGCGGGTTATCCACCCCGGATGATCTCCAGATTGCTGAAGGTCGGCTTTAGCCGCCGACCACCAAAGGTCTTCAATGACCACGA
>JANXWI010000392.1 GCA_025351205.1 Deinococcus sp. | reverse complement strand
GCACCCACAGCGTCGGCGTGGGCGCGGGCCACCTGCTCGATCCAGCCCAGGTACACCACGTTGTTGACGTGTCCCAGTTCGTCGAGTTCGGCGCTCTGCACGGTCAGTTGCAGCGCGAAACTCCGCAGCCAGTAGGCGGGTTCGCTGGGCGCGGGGGCGAAGGGGGCGATCAGAACCTGACTCACAGGCGTCAAGAGTAGCGTACCCGGCTGACAGTCAACTGACAGGTCTGAGGGAGGACCACGGGCAACACTTAACCTTCAGTCGCGGTTGCGCAGGTCGTCGAGTGCAGGGTATTCAGCGCAGGTCGTCGAGCGAGGCCGCTTCCGAGAGGTCCATGGCCGTCACGCCGCCCGCGTCGTGGGTGGTGTAGCTGACCTTCACTTTTTTGTAGGTGATCAGCATGTCCGGGTGGTGCCTGACGGCCTCGGCCTGCTGCGCGACGCGCTCGGCGAAATGTACTCCGTCGAGGTAGGTAGGAAAACTCCACTCGCGCCAGATCAGCGCCGAATCGCCCTGCCAACCCTGCGGCATCCGGGCGGCCAGGGCCTCAGCGCTCAGTTTGAGCTTGGCATCTACTTTGGCAGGATCAGTGTTGACGGGCTGGGTGTTGGCGGGTTGGGCGGGGGCCGGACCGGGCTTCGGGGGCGTGCCGTTCGGGTCGCTGTTCCGGGTCATGGCCTCAGCTTACCCCGCCGCCCTTTCGCTCACTCAAACCCTGTGCCCGCTTCAACGCCTCTGCCCGCCTCAATCCTGTGCCCACTGCTATCCTGACGCCCATGACCGTCACCACCCGCATCGCTCCCAGCCCGACCGGCGACCCCCACGTGGGCACGGCCTATCAGGCGCTGTTCAACAGTGTGTTCGCCGCCCAGAACGGTGGCCGGTTCATCGTGCGGATCGAGGATACCGACCGGGGCCGCTACAACGCGCAGAGCGAGGGGCGCATTCTGGACATGCTCGACTGGCTGGGGATCGTGCCGGACGCCAGCCCGCGCCGTGAAGACGGGGACGGGCCGTATGTGCAGTCGCAGCGGGCAGACCTACACCGCCAGTACGCCCGGCAGCTGCTGGACAGCGGCCACGCCTACCGGGCCTTCGACACGCCTGAGGAACTCGGTGCCCGGCGCAAGGCCGCCGAGGCCCGCAAGGACAGCTACCTGGGATATGACCGCCGGGACCGCGCCCTGGGCCGCGAGGAATCGGACGCCCGCGCCGAGACTGGCGAGGAGTTCGTGATCCGGCTGGCGGCCCCGCTGGAAGGTCAGACGGTGGTGAAAGATCGGCTGCGCGGCGACGTGATTTTCCAGAACGCCGACCTCGACGACAAGGTGCTGCTCAAACGAGACGGTTTCCCGACCTACCACCTGGCGGCGATGGTCGATGACCACCTGATGGGCGTGACGCACGTGATCCGGGCCGAGGAGTGGCTGACCAGCACGCCCACCCACATCCAGATTCTGGAAGGTCTGGGCTGGCAGCAGCCCGAGTGGATTCACACGCCCTGGCTGCTGAGCAGCGGCGGCAAGAAGTACAGCAAGCGCCGGGGCGACCCCTCGGTGGAGGACTTCCGCCGCATGGGCATTCTGCCGCAAGCACTGCTCAATTACCTCGGCATGATGGGCTGGAGCATGCCGAATGGTGAGGAAGTGTTCAGCGTGCAGGACATGGTGCAGCACTTTTCCTGGGAGCGCGTCTCGCTGGGCGGCAGCACCTTCGACGTGACCAAACTGCGCTGGCTGAACGGCAAGTACCTGCGCGAGAAGCTGACGCCGCAGGAGGTGGTGGCCCGCCTTCACGCCTACCTGGCCGAGTACGGGAGCGACCTGCCACACGACGCCTACTTCGATCAGGTTGCCCTGATGATGACCCCACGCATCGAGGTGCTGAGCGAATTTCAGGAGAAGACGCCGTATTTCTGGAGCGAAGAGTACCCGGTGACCGAAAAGGCCGCCGCCCTGACCCTGGGCGGCCAGGACGCGCTGAAGGCTGTGCGTAGGCGGCTGGCGGCGCTGCCCGACTTCGCCCACGACACCACCGACGCGGCCCTGCGTGCGCTGGCCGACGAGACAGGCGTCAAGGTCGGCAAGCTGATGCAGCCGCTGCGGGCGGTCATCGCAGGCACCACGGAGTCGCCGGGCATGTTCGAGATGCTGGAGGCGCTGGGCAAGGAGCGCGTGCTGGCGCGGCTGGACCGGGTGATTCAGGGCTGAGCAGGAGGCTTTGTCAGCGGGGATATACCAACAAACTTCCAGAGCTTGCCGTCTCCGGTCAAAGTCAGCGTCCGGCCTGAAAGCTGGTAGGTGGCGCCGCGTCTGAACAGAGCAGGCAGCGGCAGTGTTTTCACGCAGGCGATTCCTGTACTGATCTGCGGATCAAGTGCTTGCAGGGTAGTTGCTGTGACTTTGATTTTGCCGCCAGAGCCGTTGCAGCCGTCAAAAACGCCCAGCGTCTTCCCATCGATGTTCACGTTGAAAGACGTGGTGTACGGATTGTTCGGCTTGACCCCATCCAAGCTCACAAGCCGCCACTCCGTGCCTGTCAGAAGTGTCCGGGCGACGACCCGTTCTAGAGCCATCTGCGTGCCCAGCACCCGCACCAGCCGGTAGCGCAGGCTGCTGCCGTCGGCGGCGGGGCGGGGCAGCCGGACCAGCCGGACCCTCAGCAGCGAGGTGCTGCCACTCTGGTACGTGAACCCCTCGATGGCCCCGTAAAACAGGCTCCAGACCGTCTCGGCAGGCCGCTTGACCAGCAGGCAGCGCTGCGGGACAACACTCACACAGTCGGCCTGCTGGGGAGCGACCACCATCAGCTGCTCGTCGAGAGGCAGGGTGGCGGTGGCCCGGTCAAAGATGGTGCGGGCCGTGGGCAGGCCCTTTTGCGACAGGGGCGGGGCCGGGTTGACCATCATGGTCTGTATCTGGCCCGACAATGACACGGTCTGGGCTGGAACGGGCGGCAGCGGCGCGGGCCTGGCCTCAGTGGCCGCCGGTACCCTGCCCTTCTGGGTAAACAGCATCCGGTCACGGCTGCCCGAGTACAGCGTCAGGTTGGGGCCGCTGACGATGTACTTCGTGGTGGCCGACAGCAGACCCAGGTACTGGCGTTCCAGGGTGTTCAGAATGGGCACGCACGCCTTCTTGGTGGTGAGCACCGTTTTCGTGGTGGCCACCGTGCCGAAGCGCAGGAGGTCGGCGCGCGACACGTAGCTGGCCCGGTAGGCGTTGCAGAAACTGCTGCCGGACACCGCGCGGCCATCGAAGCTGAGGGTGGGCCTGGTCAGGGCGGTGGGGGGCGGCTGGGTCCTGCCGCTCACGGTCAGGCTCTGAAGTTCCCAGACTGTTCCGGTGGGAGGCGTGATGGCTGAAGATGGAGTGGCCGAGGTGACTGAGGGTGAGGTGGCCTCCTGAGCGAGCGCCCCCTGACCTGTCAGTGCGAGAGCAGCTGTCAGGCTCAACGTGAGACGCGCCCTGTTCATTCTCAGGCACCCTTGCCCGGTTCCTGCCACCTGTGTGCGGTGTTGCGTTTCAGGCCAATGCTGCATACTAATACTCTGCGGCGGACAGTCTGATGTCAGATGAGAAAAACCTGATAGTTCTGTGTGTCGGCGTTTAGACCTGATGCTGGCACACTGACAGTGCAGCGCCCCGGCCTGTACATCTGGCCTGTTGCGTCCGTCCTGTTTGCCCGGCTGGCCTGGGCTATGCTGAGTGCATGTCATGGCTAGACCGCCTGCGCGACGGGCTGAGCAAGACCCGCAAGCAACTCAACGACTCGGTGGGCGTGCTGGGCACCGATCTCAAAGACGTGTTCAGCACCCGCATCGAGACGCTCGAAGACCTGGAATACGCCCTGATCGCCGCCGATGTGGGCCGAGAGGCCACCGAAGAAATCCTGGAAGACGTGAAGGCCAGCAGTAAGCCGCGCCTTCAGGAAGCATTGATGGACGCCATGACGCTGCAACTGGAACCCGACAGTCGCCGCGCCCAGTTCCGCAAGCTGGGCTTCACCCCCGACGCCCGCCGGGGCAGCGTCGAGCCGCTGGGCAGGGTGATCATGGTGATCGGCGTCAACGGGGTCGGCAAGACCACCACCATCGCCAAGCTGGGCCAGTACTACCAGGGCCGGGGCAAGCGCGTGATGTTCGCCGCCGGAGACACCTTCCGGGCGGCGGCGGGGGCGCAGCTGGGCGTGTGGGGCGAACGCCTGGGCATTCCGGTGATCCAGGGTCCGGACGGCGGCGACCCGGCGGCGGTGGCACATGACGGGGCCACGGTGCGCCGGGCGCGCGGCTTCGACCTGCTGTTCGTCGATACGGCTGGACGCCTGCACAACAAGCACAACCTGATGGAGGAGCTGAAGAAGGTCAAACGAGTTATAGACAAGGCCGATCCGGGCGAACCCGCCGAGGTCTGGCTGGTGCTCGACGCCGTGACCGGGCAGAACGGCCTGCAACAGGCCAAGAAGTTTCACGAGAGCATCGGGCTGACCGGCGTGATCGTGACCAAGCTCGACGGCACCTCCAAGGGCGGCATCGTGGTGCCCATCGTGCGAGAGCTGGGCGTGCCGATCAAGTTTATCGGGGTGGGCGAGAGCGCCGAAGACCTCCAGCCCTTCGACAGCCGCGAGTTCGTGCAGGCGCTGTTCGATGTCGAGTTGCCGCTGGAGCGGTAAAGCCAGCTCAGCCCCCTACTTCTTGCCCTCCAGCCGAATCAGGTTGACGTTTTCCAGCACGCCCAGCGGTCCAGTGATCCAGTTCTTCACGTAGGTTCTGGCCGCCGCCGGAGCCACCCCATGCACGACGGGCAGGCGGACGTTGGCGGCGTAGGTCAGCTCGTGCAGCTGGGCGTACACCCTGGCCTTGGCCGCCTGCGACGCGGCGCCGCGCCCCTGCACCAGCAGGCTCTGAATCTGCCCCGGGTTGTAGCCGCTGTCGTCGCTGCCCCCGTCACCGTAGAAGGCCGAGTAGAAGTTGTCGGGGTCGCCGTAGTCGCCGCTCCAGCCGTACAGGTACAGGTCAAAACCGGGAGCCTTGTTGCGGTCCTTGAGGTACACCGCCCAGTCCTCGGTCTTGAGCGTCACCTTGATGCCGACAGCACTCAGGTCGGCGGCGATGCCCTCGGCCATAGGCTTGGGCGTCGGGAAATAGCTGCGCGAGATGGGCGGGTACCACAAGTCCAAACTTAAGCCGTTGCCGTAGCCCGCCGCCGTCAGCAGTGCCCTGGCCTTGGCCGGGTCGTGCGGGTAGTCGGCGGGCACCTTGCTGGAGTTGGCCCAGTTCAGCGCCCGGGGCAGCAGCGAGGCGTCCGACGTGCCGAGGTCACCGTAGAAGGCCGACACCAGCTCCTTCTTGTTGACCGCCAGCGAGATGGCCTGCCGCACACGGGGATCGCTCAGCGCCTTGTTGCGAGTGTTCAGGTTCAGCAGCCCGACATTGAAGGCCGGGGGCAGCACCAGTTGCAGGCGGCTGTCGGCCTTGATGCTTTTGGCGTCGTCGGGACTCAGGCCGCTGGCGAAGTCGATGGTTCCGGCCCGCAGCTCGTTCAGCCGCGCCGCCGGGTCCTTGATGAAGCGCATCACGAAGCTGTCCACGCTGCTTTTCGTGCCCCAGTAGCCCAGATTGGCCTTGAGAGTCACGCGGTCCCCCGTTTTCCAGCTCACGAACGAGTACGGGCCGGTGCCCACCGGAAGGCTGGCGGGCGTGCCGTAGCTGGCCCCACCCTTTTTGATGGCCGCCGGGCTGGCAATGCCGAAGTAGTCGGTGCCCAGCACGTCCGGAAAGGCGGTGAAGGGCTTGTTGAGCGTGAAGCGCACCGTCAGGGCGTCCACTTTGGCGACACTCTTCAGGATGCTGCCCGCGTCGCCCCTGTAGCCGCCCAGCAGGTCGCTCCAGATTTCGAAGGTCTTGCCCTGGCTGCGAAACCCTGTCGGGTCTTTCGGGTCCCACCAGCGGTTGACGTTGAACACCACCGCGTCGGCATCAAAAGCGCTGCCATCGTGAAACTTGACGCCCGGGCGCAGTTTGAAGGTCCAGATGGTGGCCGCAGGATTGGCGCTCCAGCTCAGGGCCAGGCCGGGCGCGGGGGTGCTGGTTCCGGGTTTGAAGTTCACCAGCCGGTCATACAGCTGGGTCTGCACCTGAAGGCTGGGGCTGTCCGAGGCGTTGCCGGGGTCGAGCGTCACAGGTTCGCCGGGCGCACCGTAGACCAGTGTTCCGGCGGCCCGTACCTGTTGAGTCAGCGCCTGGGTGGAAGCGGCCAGAAGTGAGACTGAGAGCAGGGTTCGGAAAGGCAGAAAGCGGAAAGACATGGTTGCATGCTAGGCCGCTTCCCTGGCCCCGCCCGTGACTTTCGGCAGCTTCGGCCTTGAGCGTCCGCTTAGGGTTGAACGGTGGACATGGTTTCCGGGTTTCTGGAGCCGAAGTGTCTTCCCGCCGCTACGATTCTTCTGATGGTGGACGGCCTGATGCTGGACGGCTCAGCGCCCTGGTTTCCAGCAGCCGCTCGATCACAGCGGCCACGCCGTCTTCGTCGTTGCTGAGCGTCACCTCATCGGCGGCCTCCAGGGCTTCGGGTTCGGCGTTTGCCATCGCCACGCCGCGCCCGGCTCAGCGCAGCAGTTCGGCGTCGTTCATGGCGTCTCCGAAGGCCAGCACCTCGCTTGCAGCAAGACTCAGCCGCTCACACAACCGGGCCACGCCCCAGGCCTTGCTCACGCCGGGAGCCAGCACCTCCAGAAAGGGCGCGCCACTGTGCGTCACAGCGAACCCTTGCAGGTTCAGGGCCAGCAGTTCGGCCAGCAGCTCACGCGGAGGCAGCAGCGGACTGCGGACGATGAATTTCAGGCTCGGGGCCTCCAGCACCCCCGTCAATGGATGGCTGCCCATCTCATACGGATGCCGTTTATGGTCCTGAAAGTCGGCCAGCGCTGCGTACCCTTCCTGCGCCACGAACACCGCGCCGCCCTGACGCACGCTGGCAAAGCGCACTTCGGGCCGTCGCTCGCTCAGCGCCAGGGCCAGCCGGGTCTGGGCGTCCACGTCCAGCAGCTCCTGAAACAGCGTCTCGCCCGTGCCCAGATGCAGCCCGTAGGCCCCGTTGCTGCACAGCGCGTAGCCGTCAAAGCCCGCCTGCTGCGCGATCAGCCGCACACCGTTCGGCTGGCGGGCCGTGACCGGAACCACCACGATTCCGGCGGCCCTGGCGGCGCCCAGAGCGGCGCGGGTGCGCTTACTCACGCTGCGGTCCGTGTGCAGCAGCGTGCCGTCGAGGTCGGTGGCGATCAGGCGGACGGTCTGTGTCATTTCGCGTTCAGCAGCCGCTCGACTACCACCGCCACGCCGTCTTCGTCGTTGCTGAGCGTCACCTCAGTGGCCACAAGTTTCACCTCAGGCGCGGCGTTGCCCATCGCCACCGAGAGGGATGCCCACGCGAACATCGGCAGGTCGTTGTGGGCGTCCCCGAACACCAGACACTGCCCACCCTCCAACCCCAGCAGGCCACACAGCCGGGCCAGCGCGTAGCCCTTGTTGACCCCGTGCGCGGCCACCTCGCTGAAGCTCGCGCCCGACGAACTGGCCTCCAGCTGCCCGGCACACAGCGCGTTGATGCGGGCATTGAGCGCGTGGGTGTCCAGCCCTGCCCCCCGTACGATGAGCTTGAGGGGAGACGGATGCTCGTCCAGCACGCTCAATATGTCGGGCACACTGTCCGGGTCGTCACGCAGCGCCCGTTCGCGGATCACCCGGTCACCGTACTCCAGGGCGAAGGCCGCGCCGGGAATGGCCCGGCGCAGACGCGGAATCGCCACCTGCAACACGGGCGTGGCGATCCCCACCCGGTCTTCGCTCTGGCCGCCGGGCAGCCGGTGGGTGGCGGCCCCGTTGGTGCAGATCACATGACCATGCAGGCCGAGCTGCTGGGCCAGCGGCAACACCATCCTGACCGGGCGGCCCGTGACCAGCACCACGACCAGCCCGGCGGCCTGGGCCGCTTGCAGGGCGGCGGCGTTGCGGACGCTCAATTCACCCCGGCTGCCCAGCAGCGTGCCGTCGAGGTCGGTGGCGATCAGCTTAACTTGGGTCATGTGGCCCGGTTTCTGCCCGCTCCACACTCACCTGTTCCAGCACCACGACAGCCGAGGCGTGTTCGCGGGTGTGGGTCAGCGACAGGTGCGCCCGCCAGCCGTGTGCCCGCATCTCGTCGGCGATGTGCGGCGCGAAGCCCAGCAGCGGCGAGGCGTAGGGAAACGGGCCGCCCAGGGTGCGGGGGCGCTCGACCCACACGTCGCGCCAGCCGTGTGGGCGCGACCAGACCTTCTGGAAGGCCTCCTTGGCGGCGAAGCGGGCGGCGTAACTGGGAATGGGGTCGGTCAGCTGGGCGCAGTAGGCAAGCTCGGCGTGCGCGAACAGCCGGTAGAACCGCTGCCCCTCGCGCTCCAGCAGGCCGCGTATGCGGGCCGTCTCGATCAGGTCATGGCCGACGGCGACAATCACGCCCGGAGTGTAGAGCAGTTTTCCGGCGGGTACAGTTTTCTGTCAGGTGCCGAGCGCCGCCGATGTCCCAGGCACTGGCATCGGGCACACGCCAGCATCGGGCACACGCTAGCATCGGGCACAATGTTCCGCCACCACGTGCTGCGCCCGGCCCACCTCGCCCTGACCTTCCTGACGACTTTTCCGCTGCCGCACACGCCCGAAGTCCGGGACGGTGATTTTGCCCGCGCCAGTGGCTTCTATCCGCTGGCGGGCTGGGCGGTGGGCGGGCTGGCCGCGCTGGTGCTGTGGCTGCCGCTGCCCATTCCGGCGAGTGTACACGCAGCGCTGGTGCTGGCCGTGTGGCTGGCGGCCACCGGGCTGCTGCACTTCGACGGGCTGGTGGACACCGCCGACGCCGTGTTCGCCATGAAATCACCCGAAAGGCGGCTGGAAATCCTGCGCGACGTGCATGTAGGGGCCTTCGGGCTGGCCACCGGGGGAATAGCGCTGCTGATCTGGTGGAGCCTGCTGGGATCGGTGCGCCCCGCCGAGGTGATTCTGGCCGCCGTGGCCGCCCGCACCGTGCTGCTGGCCCCCATGAACCTGTTTTCGGCGGCGCGGGTGGATTCTATCGGGGCGAGTTCACGCGAGGGGCGCTGGGGCGTGAGCATCCTGAAAGCCGTGCTGCTGGCCTCTCCCCTGCTGCTGCTGCCCGTGGCACTGCCGCACCTGCTGGCGGCGCTGGCCGCTGCCCTGGTCGCCGCGCTGCTGGTGGCCCGCTTCTGCGCCTCCCGGCTGGGCGGCGGCATCAATGGCGACGTGTACGGGGCCTGCGTGGTCTGCGCCGAACTGGCATCCCTCCTGGCATTGCAGTGGGGGCGCTGAATGCTCGACCTGTACCTGATCCGGCACGCTTCCACGGCACCCAACGTCGAGAAACGCTATCCACGCCCCGCTGAAGACGCGCCGCTGAGTGCGCTGGGCAGGCGTCAGGCCGCCGCGCTGAAGCTGCCTGCGGGTATGGCGTACAGTTCGCCCTCGGCCCGCTGCCTGGAGACGGCGGAACTGGCCGGATGTACAGCCGTTCAGCATGTGCCAGAGCTGCGTGAGGCCAGCTTCGGGATCATGGCGGGCCACACCTGGGCCGAGCTGGAAGCGGCGCACGGCCACGCCCCGGCGGGCTGGATCAGCGCCCTGAGCGACCCCGAGGGCCACGGCGGCCCGCCGGGAGGCGAGAATGGGGCCGACTTTCATGGCCGAATACACGGCTGGTTGAACACCCTGCCCGACTCCGGAACGGTGCTGGCGTTCACCCACCTGGGGCCGCTGCTGGCCGCCATGCGCCTGACGGTGGGCCTGCTCGCCGCAGAGGTGCCCGTGTGCAGCGTGGCCCATCTGCGCCGCAGTTCAGCTTCACAGGAGGCAGACTGGTGGCTGGTGAGCCTGTGGCCCGGCCCGCCAGATTCAGGCCCGACCCAGGAGGCGCGATGAACCGACTCACGAAACGCTATCCCGAACTGATGGAACTCAATCAGAAGCTGCGGCACGACGTGCTGAACGCCATTTCAGACGAGGACCTGACGCACACGCTGGGCGGCGACACCCTGAGCCTGGGCGAACTGCTGCTCCAGCAGGGCCGCTGGGAAGACGACTACGTGCAGGCGTGGCGTACCCTGGAAATGCGCCATGCCAGCCAGAGTGCGCCGGAACAGCAGACCGTGGCGGGCTTCAGGACCTGGTTCGCTGACATAGAACAGGCCATCAGGGCCACGCTTGAGGCCATGTCGGACGAGGAGCTTTCGCGCCCCGTAAAGCGCGGCACCTACAGCCTTCCGCTGGAGATCACGGCCTACACCTACCGCGAGTCGCTGATCATCTTCGCAGGCAAGGCCAGCCTGTACCTGCGCTCCCTCGGGAGACCGGTGTCTGCTCACCTGAAGGGCTTTGTTGGTTAGGGCTTTGTCGGTTAGAGAACTACGTCGACCAGAGGAATACGTCGGTCAGAAAACGACGTCGGCCAGGACATGCCCTGACAGCGCGGCACGCAATCAAACAGCCTGTTCGCCCTGAAGCGTCGCTCCAGCCACGTTACGTTGGACTGGTCTGGAGCGTGTACCGGCTGATGGTGAGAACAAATCAGGGGAGACGCGGTTTCAGAACAGTCATGGCAGGCCTGCTCACCTCAATACCGCGACCTCAGTACACCTGAGGAAAGGACCGGCGCGAGGCTGCGAAACGCCTCGACCATGCGACTCTCCGCCATCAAACTTTCTGGCGGGCTTCACGGTCCTGCGCTGCTTCACCTGTTGATGCCTGCATACTGGCGTTGAAGCTGGCCCGTTCAGCACAGGGTTGCTGGCGGCTCCAGTGGGTCCGGCAGCTGGAGTGGGCGCAGTTCCTGGTGGGCGTGCGTCCACCCCGCCAGGGTCAGCGTGTAGACCCGGCGGCGATTGACACTGCTCGCATGTGAACGGGCGTCTTCCCAGGTACTGACCAGCAGTCCTGCCTGTTCGAGAGTATCCATCCGGGAGTGCAGCGTGTTGCTGTTCAGTTCTGGAATATCTTTAATCAGTTGTGAGGGTGAGTGGGCGTTCGATGGCCACCGTAGAAGGTGAGCGTAGAGGCGCAGCAATAGAATAGTGGTCGATGGAGCAGGCACAGACTTTGAAAGCATGGAAAGAGTCTATGGGTAAACCGATCATGAATGCTTACGAACGACAAAGGCTAAATGAACTGTGAATAGCTTCAGCCGTTCTTAATGTGCGTTTTTTCATAGCGTATCGCTTCTGCGGTCATGACAGCGCCGATAACTTGAATACTCCGCATGGGTGACACTGTGGCGTCACAGGTGGATCACTTTTGAGGCCAGGTCATTTGAGGCCAGATCATTTGAGGCCAGGTCATTTGAAGCCAGATGACCTGTGACCAAACGAAGAGTATAAGTAGCTGGCGGGTACAAAGGTATGTGCCCGTCAGGTTCGTGATGGCCGTTCAGGACGGGTTTTCGCCCAATCCGGGACCAGTCCAGTGACCCAGTCTACTCCCGCTGGCTACTGAACGCCGGGTCTGGATGCCGGGTCTGGACGCTGGGTCTGGCGTGACCTTGCACCCATGACCTACGAACCCCTGCTCCCTGCAAATGCTCCGGCCTTACTTTTCCTGCCAGCCCTGCTGACTGGGCCACACGGCCTGAGCGGCAAACTTGCTGGTGGACGGGAAGAAGGGCGGGACCGCGCCGCCGTTCAGAAACCGGGGGTCAAAGTTGAAGGCGTCGCCGTAGCCGCTGGTGACGATGATGTCGTCTTTGGCGTCGTTCTGCTGGCCGACGCCGCGCGGTGGCTCAGTGTCCTCGGCCAGACTGCCGAGCAGATGGATGTCGCCCCGGAGTGTTCCGTTGTTGTATGAGTCCACGGCGAATCCCTGATTCTTGGCCCCGGCCAGCAGGGCGGCCTGCACGTATACGTCTTTAGGGGCGCCCGTGCCGATCCGCACCGAGCCACTTCCGGCCATCAGCCCCAGAACATTCTTGGCCCCCGGCGTGGTGCGTGGGTCCTGCTCGTAGGTCAGGTCGCTCTGCACCACCACATCGCTGGCTGCTGAGATGTTAATCACGGAGTTGGTGGCCACCGCAGGCGGGATTTTCGTGGAGTCGGGAACCGCTGGAACAGGATTTCCCAGGGTGCCGTTGGTGCGGGCGGGGCCGCCCAGAGATTTGATCGAGCCGGTGGAGTAGATCATGCCGCTGGGCTGGCCGGGCGACTTCGCCTCACCGCTCAGGACGCCGTTGAGCACCTTGGTCACGCCGCCCTTTACCACCGTGGTGGTTTTGGCGGTGTAATCCACCGTGATGGTCGTCACGGCATTGTTGACGTCGGTGATGGTGTAGATCTGTTTATTCCCGCTCACGCTCAGGGCGACGTTGTTCGCGTCCCCTTTGATGTAGATGCCGCCGGTCAGGTTGCCAGCAGCGTCCTGCGGCACATAGACGCCGTTCGGGACAGTGCCGCCACAGGTGCTGAAATTGGCACCCAGCGCCTGACATTCCTGAAGGATGGAAACCGTGGTGGTGGTGTCCTTAGGGTCCAGGCCGAGCGCCGCCCTCTGCTGGCTGGCAGCGTTCTTCGGGAGGTCGATCTTGGGTGCCGCATATTTGATGCCGAATCCGCCCCAGTCCGGCGCGGTACAGTTGTTGCTCTGCGTCGATACCGTCTGGTTGTTGCTCGGGTTACAGTCGGGAGACATCTGCACGTTGCTCGACGCCGTGGTGACGCCGTATTTGAACTTTGGCTTACCTGCAAATCTCCAGTTCTGGTTGATCTGCACTGGGCCGTCGTAGTTCATGCCCGTGGCAAAAAAGTTGCCCTGCTGCGAGCCGCCGTCGTTTGCCAGCAGAACGAACTGGTTCAGA
This sequence comes from Deinococcus sp., assembly GCA_025351205.1. Lineage (GTDB taxonomy): Bacteria > Deinococcota > Deinococci > Deinococcales > Deinococcaceae > Deinococcus. The sequence continues at coordinate 8,001 of JANXWI010000392.1, read as the reverse complement.
AACTGCCGACCCATCTTGACCTGCATCTGGCCGTTGGTCGTGACTGTGCGGGTGCTGGCGGCATTCCTCTGGCCCTTGCTCTCGGTGGTGTAGTTCATGATGTAGGTCTGTCCCCCGCTGCTGAAGGACTTTTCATCGACGTTCATGCTGGTGTATCTCACCGTACCACCGTAAGAGACACCGTTGGCCGTCCCAGCGATGGCCATTCCGGCTGCCCCGTTGAGCGAGGTGAGAATCGGGCCGTAAGCGGATGTCGGGATGATCGCCTGGGTGCTGGCGTCGCCGCTGCTGTTGGCGAAGGTGTTGGCAAAGGGCGCGAGAACGATATTCACGTCCGACAAGCCCTGGTTGGACATGTAAAACAGCGCGTCTGCCTGGGCAGCCTCGGCAGCGGCCCGGGCCTGGGCCACCGTCTGGTTGCCCCCGGACTGACGGGTTTCGGAAAGCGTCAGGTTGATGGTCATGGCCGCCATCGCGGAAACCACGACGAGGCTGATGAGAACGGTTGGAAGAACATAGCCCTGGGTTCGGTTGTTCACGTGGGACCTCGGAAAGGGTGCTTAGGGAAGGCCGGTGATCAGAACGGCTTGACGAGCGTCGTCTGGCGCATGAACACGACCTGACTGAGGGTGTACGGATTCAGAGACGTGTTGCCGGGGCCGGTCTGGCTGGATTTCCCGGTCAGGGTGATCCGCAGGGCCAGCGGTTCGGCGGTGCCAGGCGGCGTGGGCGTGAAGGTGGTGCCGTCGCTGGTGTACTCGACCACCAGGCCGGTGATGTCGAACGCCACCACCTGCGGCGTCCCGGCAGTCGCGCCGAGAATCCTGCGGTACAAGACGTTGGTGCCGTCCAGCACGCCGGTGTAATACTGGGTGATTTTGGCCTTGTAGACCCGTGAATCCACCGTCCACTGTGCAACCACCGGGGCGGGAGTGGTGGTGATCAGAGTTGACCCGAGGCAGCCGGTGGCCGCTGCCTGTGCCCAGGAAACCTTCAGGGTGGGGGGGGTCAGCTGGGGCTGGCTGAGCAGCAGCACGTAATCGCCCGCTTTGAGCTGCGCGTTGCACTGGAGACCGGCCTCGTTCGGTGTGGTGACGTTGAGCAGTGCCTGGGCAGGATAGCCGGGCAGCGTCGGATAGCCCGCCGGTTTGGCGAGCGCGAAGGTGCTGCCGAGGTCCCCGACCAGCATGGTCACCGACGTATTGGTGCTCACGGCGGCGCTCAGGGCGGCGGGGGGGGAGGCGTAGCTGCTCAGTACGCGGGGCGAGATGGCCTCCCGCAGTTCGGTGCTCATGACTTCCATCGCGCCCCGGACGCTCTCCTGAACCGGCACGGTCAGCTGTTCGCGGGTCTGCCATTTGGAAGACGACAGCACCACCTGCTGGGTCAGCAGCAGGATCAGGCCGCCGATGGCCATGCTGATGAGCAGCTCGACGAGGGTGAATCCAGCCTTATTGTGTAAAACGTGTGGCGATGATCGCAAGGTTCCCACCTCCTGTCGTGCTGGCAGACGGCTTGACTGTGGCCTGAACTTCCCACAGCTGCATGTTGATGCCCGAATTGATCACGGTCGCCTTGATGGTATTGGTGTACGGTCCAAAGCGCTGGGCCAGGGTCGCTGCGTCGGTGGTGTGAGAAGCAATGCCGTCTGTGGCGTAGTTGAACCCCACCGCGTAGGTGCAGGTGATGACGGTGCCGGTAGACACCACGCCGCCCGATGATGAGACGCAGGGTCCACCGGCGAGCAGCGGTTCTTTACCAGAACGGTAGCGGTCCAGCCATGACTCTGCTACGGAGGTAGCGGTGGTTCGCAGCCAGGAGGTCTGGTTGCCCTGAATGCTGGTCAGGAACAGGGGAAGCACCAGCGCGATGATGATTGCAAAGAGCACGATGCTGACGAGCACTTCGATCAGGGTAAATCCTGCCTGTGGACGGTTCATCAGAACGCCTTCGTGGTGCCGAGCGCCGTGACGACCACGCTGCGGGTGCTGCCGTTCTTGAGTGTCGCGGTCAGCGTGGTATCGAACGTCGCTGCCCCGGCAGCGTCGAGCGCCGTCATGAAGCCCCTGGTGTCGAAGATGAAAGTCTTTGCGCCCGTATTCGCCAGTTGGGTGGAGGTGCTGGCAGCGGGTTGAATCCCCGTTGATACCCAGGTATTCGAGTTGACAGACACTTCCTTTTCGATGGTGTACTCCGTCGGCAGGGTCAGGCTGATCCGGTAACGGGTTCCGGTCACCATCGCGGTGGTGCGGGTGCGGTTCATGTCGTTGGCAAAGTTCTGGACATACTGCCTGGCGTCGCTGTTCTGACGCCACTTGTTGAGCGCGTCGATGCCGATGGCCGCGAGAATCCCCACGACGACCAGCACCACCAGAATTTCCACCAGAGTGAATCCACGTTGCTTGTGACGTGCTGAAGACTGTTTTTGGAGACGGGCGTTCATGGAAAGCAGTGTATTGGACCGGCCAGCACGATACATTCCCCAGTCCGGGTGTAACCCCGATTGGGTGGGGTGATCGGTCAGCCTGGACTGGAACAGGTTTCAAAGTTTCGCCCTGATTGAAGATCATTTTTACCGGTGCCGGTACACCACATTGAGGTATTCCCTCGAAACATCGGTATCAGGAACGGAGCCAACTGGGGTTCCAGCGGATCGAACGAGCGCAAGGTTATCTTGAGCCGCACGCGATAACATCAATCTTCACGGCTCCGCCTGCTCGACCCTGCCCACCAACAACCGCCAATCTTCCCGGAACGCTGCGAAGCTGGAATATCATCATGCGGCAGGCTGGCTGGAGCAATCCGGCCTGGTGAAGGCTGATCTGGCTCGCCCGTGCTACTCTCCCCCTACCTGAACCCTGCCACGGCGGGGCTGGCGCGCACGCGTTCCAGATGGGGAAGTCCGGTGAGATTCCGGCGCTGTTCCGCAGCGGTATTTGCAGCTCAGGTGTTCTGAGCGCATCAGCCCGAATGCCATTCAGGTCAGGCCGCCCGCCCTGGGCGTCCACCTCTCGTATACAGAGGGCCGTCTCGCCCAGAGACACGGGGAGACCGGAACCGTCACCCCTGACCGTCATCCGCCCTGGCCCACGCCTGGGCGGTTTTTACGTGCGCCGCCCCGGTCTGTTCGCCCGCACGGCGGAGCCATGATGTTCAAAGGAACTGACACCTATCGCGTCTAAGCCGTGTCCACTCGTGACTTTGCGGAAGGGATGAATTTCCTCCGCCCGCAGTGGTTTTAAAGGTGGTGGCGGACAGGGCAATCGCTGTGCTCACCCACCCCCTCCCAACCTCCCCCCTCAAGGGGGAGGGGCTGACAGCCAAAGCCCTGGGTTGAAAACTGGTCGTCAGAATGAATCGGAAACCTTGAATAGTCGCTGCCGCACAGCCTTCGGCGGATCAAAGCCGGCGGGCAAGCGTGGTCAACCGCACTGTTCTGCCCAGGAACGCTCTGGCAGTTCCGTGACTGGAGCGGACTGACGAACTTTCCAATATCAAGAGGCGGATTTCCGCCTTCCAGATGGATACAACCAGGGTCGATACCCCGCCGAATAAATCGACTTGTCTTGCCAATGTCGCAGCGCTTGACGGTTCTGTTTGGCTCCCCCTACCCCTTTGGGAAAGGGGGCTGGGGGGTGGGGAGAGGCAAAAGCTTAAAGCCGAAGCTCGGCAGTACAGGCCGCAGTACAAGCCAAGGAGAACAAATGCCAGAAGAATCCACCAACGAGCGAAAAGAACAGGCCATGAAGCAGCTTGAAACCCAGCGCGACGCCCACACCAAAAAAGAGGGACTGAGCCGGGGCAGACACGGCCTGGTGATCGTGAACACCGGCAACGGCAAGGGCAAGACCACCGCCGCCCTGGGCCTGATGCTGCGGGCGCACGGGCGCGGCCTGCGGGTCAAGCTGTTTCAGTTCATCAAGCACGAGAACGCCAAGTTCGGGGAGCACCGGGCGCTCGAAGCCCTGGGCGTTCCCTTTGCCGGTCTGGGCGACGGCTTCACCTGGAGATCGAAAGACCTGGACAGCAGCGCCGACATGGCGGCGGCGGGCTGGGGGCAGGCGAAGGCGGCGATTCTGAGCGGCGACCATGATCTGATCGTGCTCGACGAGTTCACCTACGCCCTGACCTACGGCTGGGTCGGCTGGCCCCAGGTGCAGGAGGCACTGGACGCCCGTGACGCTGGCCTGCACGTGGTCATCACCGGGCGGGGGGCGCTGCCGGAGCTGGTGGATTACGCCGACACCGTGACCGAGATGGTGGCGGTCAAGCACGCCTACGAGGCGGGTATCGGGGCGCAGGCGGGCATCGAACACTGATGGAGCGCTCCGCCACCGTCCTGCTGGCCCTGACGCTCGACTGCCTGGGCGAACCGACCACCCGCGCGCATCCGGTGGCCTGGATGGGCAACTTCCTGGGCTTAATGCGGCGGCGCTGGCGTGGACGGACGGCAGGGGTGCAACTGGCCGAGGGGGCATTGAGCTGGGGCGTGGGCGCAGGGCTGGCGGCAGGCGCGGGGCTGGCCGCTTCCCACTTGCCCTGGTACGTGCAGGGGGCGGTCCTCAAGACCCTGATGAGCCGCCGCGCCCTGTTCGGGGCGGTGGCCGAGGTGGGCGCGGCACTGGAAACGGGCGACCTGGAGGAGGCGCGGCGTCTGCTGTCGTGGCATCTGGTCAGCCGGGACACGCGGACGCTGAGCGCCTCCGAGGTGGCGGCGGCGGCCATCGAGAGCCTATCGGAGAACCTGTCGGACAGTGTGGTGGCCCCGCTGCTCGCCTTCCGTCTGGGCGGGCTGCCACTGGGTGCCGCGTACCGCCTGACCAACACCGCCGACGCCATGTGGGGCTACCGCACGCCGCAGCTGGAATACGCGGGCAAGATGGCAGCGAAAGCCGACGACCTGCTGAACCTGGCCCCGGCCCGGCTGACCGCCCTGTGCACCGTGGCCGCCGCCCGGCTGGCGGGGCTGGACGCCCGGGCCGCCCGGAACATCTGGAGGCGAGACGCCCGCCTGACCAGCAGCCCCAACGCCGGACACCCGATGAGCGCCTTTGCCGGAGCGCTGGGCCTGCGGCTGGAAAAACGCGGGCAGTACGTACTGAATGCCGAGGGGCGTGAGGCCACCGCACCGGACATCGGGCAGGCTCTGACGCTGGCCCGCTGGACGCTGGCACTCGCCGTACCGCTGCTGCTCGTTTACCGGAGAAGACATGCCTGAACCCGTCCACCCGCAGCTGAACGTCGCCCCGCACGGTGGCCCAGCCCACCAGACGTTCACCGGCCTGGATTTCAGCGTGAACGCCAACCCCTACGGCCCCAATCCAGCGCTGCTGCGGGCGGTGCAACATGCCGACCACGCCCACTATCCGGACCCCGGCTACAGGGCCGTGAGGGAAAGCCTGGGCCGCTGGCACGGCGTGGAGGTCGGGTGCGTGGTTCCGGCGGTGGGAGCGTCTGAACTGCTGCACCGCCTGGTGCGCGCCTATCTGCGCCCTGGCGAGCGTGCCGTGAGCGTGCTGGCCCCCTTCGGCGAGTTCGGGCGGGCCGTGACCCTGGCTGGCGGGCGGCTGGAGGTGGTGCAGCCGGGTCAGGCAGCAGCGGCGGTGCAGCCCGGTGTCAGATTGGTGTACCTGGGCCACCCGCACAACCCGACGGGAAGGTCTCTCGCGCCCGCCGAACTCGAAGCCCTGACGCTGGCCTGTGAGCGGGCCGACGCCCTGCTGATCGTGGACCTGGCTTACGCGCCGTTTCTGGAGCTGCCCGGCCCGCCGCTGTCCAGCCACACCGTGCTGCTGCATTCTCCCGGCAAGGCGCACGGGCTGGTAGGCGCTCGTCCGGCCTACGCCCTGGCCCCGCCTGCCGTGGCCGCCGCGCTGCACAATCTGGCCCCGGCCTGGGCCTTGCCTGCGGGCACGGCGGCGCTGCTGGAGGCGTTGCCGGACGCCCAGGACTTTCTACATGAAACGCTGCCCGCCGTGGCCCGGAATGCCGCCACGCTCGCGCGTCAGCTGTCCAGAACATTTGAAGTCGAGCATCACGGCGCGCCGTACCTGACCGTGCGGGTGGGTAACGCGGCGGGCCTCCGTGCATTAAACGTTTGGGCAACGCTGTTTGCACGCGGCCTGAAGGTGCGAGACTGCGCGAGTTACGGGCAGCTGGAATGGATTCGGGTTTCGGCGCGGCTGCCTGACGAGAATGCGAGGCTGGTCCAGGCCCTGGAGGAACTGCATGTCCATTAGGAGTCGGGGCCAGGCCATCATGGTCCAGGGCTGCACCAGCAACGCGGGCAAGAGCTACCTCACTGCCGCGCTCTGCCGCGCCCTGAGCAATGCGGGCTACCGGGTGGCCCCCTTCAAGGCGCAGAACATGAGCAACAACGCCGGAGTCACGCAGGGCGGACTGGAAATGGGCCGCGCCCAGATCGTGCAGGCCATGGCCGCCAGAGTGCCGCCCGACGTGCGGATGAACCCGGTGCTGCTCAAGCCCGAGGCCGACACCCGCAGTCAGGTGGTGCTGCTGGGAAAGGCCGACGCGGAGCTGACCGCGCTGCCCTGGCGCGAACGTAAACCGAGGCTCTGGCCGCGCGTGCAGGAGGCGCTGCACAGCCTGCTTGAGCAGTACGAGGTGGTGGTGATCGAGGGCGCGGGCAGCCCCGCCGAGGTCAATCTGAGAAGCTCCGACATCGTGAACATGCGGGTGGCGAAGGAGGCGGGCGCGGCGGTGCTGCTGGCCTGCGACATCGACAGAGGCGGGGCCTTCGCGCACCTGCTGGGCACCTGGCACTGTCTGGACGCCCAGGAACGCGCCCTGCTGCGCGGATTTGTGCTCAACCGCTTCCGGGGAGACGCCTCGCTGCTGGCCCCCGCCCCGCAGTGGCTGGGGCAGCAGACGGGCGTGCCGGTGGTGGGCGTGATTCCCTGGCTGCCGCACACCCTGCCGGAGGAAGACGGCTTCTGGGCAGACGGTTTCCGGGCAGACGATTCCCGGGCAGACGGCAAGGCTATTCCCGTCACAGACGGCTTCATCGCCATTGCCCGCCTGCCGCACGTGTCCAACCTCGACGAGTTCGCGCCGCTGGCGGGACTGGCCCGCTGGGTGAGCACCCCCGCCGAGCTGGAAGGGGCGCGGGCCATCATTCTGCCGGGCAGCAAGGCCACGCTCTCGGATCTGGACTGGCTGCGGCGCAGTGGGCTGGCGACGGGCGTGTCGAGGGCGGCGGCGGCTGGAATCCCGGTGCTGGGCATCTGTGGCGGTTTACAGATGCTGGGCACAGCCGTGAGCGATTCACAGGGCATCGAGGGCGGCGCTGGACAGACTGCACCCGGCCTGAGCCTGCTCGACCTGAACACCGTCATGGAGCGTGACAAGACCACCCGCCAGACCACCCTGCACGACCCGGAAACGGGGGCGGAGCTGCGCGGCTACGAGATTCACCACGGCGTGACCGAGGCGGGGCCACGGGTCCAGACGCAGGTTCCGGGGCTGCTGTGGCGTCAGGGCAACGTGCGCGGAACGTACCTGCACGGCCTGCTGGAAAACCCGGCCTACCTGCACGCCTTCCTGGGCTGGGCGGGCCTGGAAGCGCCCGACCCCCTGCCCGCGCTCGACGCCCGCCTGGACGCCATTGCGGGGGCGGTCCAGGCCAACCTCGACTGGGGCCTGATTCTGGAGCTGGCCGGAGGGCGACATGAATGAACCGGGGCTGATTCCCAGCCTGATCATTCCCACTCTGATCTACGTGACCGGGGGCGCGCGCAGTGGCAAGAGCCGCCTGGCCGAGCGGCGGGCGGGCGAACTGGCGGGCGGCGGGCAGGTCACGTATCTGGCGACGGCGCAGGCGTTCGACGCCGAGATGACCGAGCGAATCGGGCGGCACCAGGCAGACCGCCCCGCAGGCTGGCCCACGCTGGAAGAACCGCTGAACGTGGCCGCCGTTCTGGAGGGCCTACAGGGAGTGGTGTTGCTCGACTGTCTGAGCCTGTGGGTCAGCAACCTGATGCT
>JANXWI010000376.1 GCA_025351205.1 Deinococcus sp. | reverse complement strand
TGCTCGCCGGATGACGCGCGCCTTATTGGCACCAGAACGCACCAGCTGCGTGAGATACGTTTCCTGATCTTCCGTCAACCGCACGGGGTATTGAAGAGAGCGATTCATGCCTCAGTATGACAACTTTTAGAACGCTGTAATGATACGGATTCCGGAAAATCCCGCGTTATGTGCGGAATTTTCTGAGCGGAGCGAATGCGGCCCAGTGCGGGTTCTGGAAATGGACGGAATCCGTATGAGTCTATGCGTCCCATCAGTGTGTCTCGAATTAGAGCATTTGTCCGTTAAATGCCCGTAGAAAAGCGCCCCAGTCATACCACTCCCGAATGCTCCAGCACGTCATTCACTCGCTCCGCTCGGTCATAAGAATATCTCCATTTTTATGACAAATGCTCTAGGCCACCTGCTGCTTCCGCCTCCCGTCCGCCGTCTCCCCGCGACAACTCACTAGTGGTAGTCCGTTGACTGGCGCTGCCCGGCCTTTTGGAGCCCGTGCTCATCGCTCAGGCCTTAGACAAGGGCACAGGAGAAGTGACGTGTTCATGGGCAACCTTTGTGAACCCAACAGACTGCCAGTAATCAGGGCAGCGCCCATGAGAACGCTTGGCCGCTCCGCTCGGAATAATTCCGCAAGAGTTACGGAATTACTCGGAACTGGTGTTAGAGGCTGTTTGAAAAGACTGCTAGGTCGCCGAGTTCCAGAACTTCGGTGCCTTTTCGAGGTGCTGAATCCACGGTTTTCTTGACGATCCGTCCTTTCTTGAGAAGGGAGCTGCCAGGGGACGGCACTCACCCGCCCCGATTTCGCTTTCCAGACAGCCTCTTACTTAAGCGGGAGAACAGTGGGCTTCCGGCTCGCACCTTCTTGCCATCCATAACGTGTCGCGAATGGTCCACAGTTGTCCCGACGCACAATATCAACATAGCCGCTGGTATAACGACTGGGCGCCCTCCCAGGTACTAAATGGGGGGTGCCGCAGTTGTTTCGTATAGTGGCATTGAAATGAAGTGTTGTAAGTAAATCTCTCGAAGGCGTGTACCGTAGAAATGTTTCACCTTGCTCAAGTTCATCCTGAGATGTAACGCCGTATGAAACATATAAAATATCATGATACGATTTCGCAACACTCTTTCCAGCGAACTGGCGGCGTTGTTTGAGGGTGGCTAAATCGATGACCTTCGTCTGGTAGTTCGACGCTGTGAAGCTGACCTCGTACAGCAGCACGCCGTCCTTCACACTCATTTGCTCCACGATGCCGTCTTCCTTCCACTGAACTTTGTTTCTCGCCGAACTTATATCAAAAACACCCACCAGGCTCCGTAGGCTCACCGGGTTCCCTGCGGCAACCGCCAGCAGGTTGCCGTCAGCAAGCTGAGCCTGACGATTGACGAACCCCTTGGGCAAGGAAAGTCGGTGCGCGTACCCCCCAGCAACGAAGGTAATGGTCGTGGGTTTCACAGATATGCGAATCTGACCTGAGTGCAGCTCAGTCGGGAGAGATAATTGACCTCCCAACGCCACTGACGTGCCAGTTTGCGCAAGACTCAGGATGGACAGAGACAGTAGTCTGAGGTCGCGGACGACGCGTTCGGTCAACTTGCGGTTCATCCTCTACACGCCCAGCGGAACGTCTACCCCAAGCTCGGCCAGCACGGTGCGGATGGCCTGGGCGTCGATGCCGCTGCGGGCATGCACCCGCTCCACGCTGGCGTGTTCCTGAAACTCGTCGGGAATGCCCAGCACGCGCACCGTCGTCTTCAGGCCCCAGGCCGAGAGCTGCTCCAGCACCGCCGACCCGAAGCCGCCCAGCACGGTGTTGTCTTCAACGGTCACGATGGCCTTCGCGTGGGTGGCAACCTCTCTCAGCATCTCCAGGTCGAGCGGCTTGACGAAGCGGGAGTTGACCAGCCCCACGCCCGGCAGGCCCTCCAGCGCGGCCTCGGCGTACTCCAGCGCCCTGCCGCCCGCCAGAATGACCACATCGCCTTGTTCTCCTGAAGAACCGCCGGCTTGCAGGCGTTCCCACGTGCCCCAGCTCAGGTCGGGCCAGGAGTTGGGAGCGGCCTGCACCGTGTCGCCGCGTGGGTATCGGATGGCGACGGGGCCGCCAATTCGCAGGGCCTCTTTGAGCATGCCGCGCAGTTCCAGGGCGGTGCGCGGCAGCCCGATCTTCACGTTGGGAATGCTGCGCATGAAGCTCAGGTCGAACACGCCGTTGTGGGTGGCCCCGTCCGCGCCCACCACGCCGCCCCGGTCCACGGCGAAAATCACGTCCAGATTTTCAATCGCCACGTCGTGAAGCACCTGATCGTAGGCGCGTTGCAGGAAGGTGCTGTAGATGGCGACCACCGGCTTCAGTCCTTGCAGCGCCATGCCGGCGGCGGCGGTCACGGCCACGTCCTCGGCGATGCCGACGTCCAGGTAGCGGTTGGGGTGCGCCCTGCTGTAGCCCACCAGCCCGGACCCCTCGCGCATGGCGGGCGTGATGACATAGGCGCGCGGGTCGAGCCTGCTCAGCTCGGTCATGGCCTCACCGAAGGCGGCGCTCCAGCTCTGGCGGATGGGCGCGCCCGCCTCCGGAGCCGCGCCGCCGCCAAGGCCCTGTGCAGGCAAGCTCTGCCCGGTGGCCGGGTCGAACCTGCTCGGCCCGTGCCACTTGATCGGGTCCTCCTCGGCGTAGGCCAGCCCCTTGCCCTTGCGCGTCACCACGTGCAGGATGGTCGGGCCGTCGAGTTCGGTCAGGCGCTCGATCAGATACACCAGCTCGGCAATGTTGTGCCCGTCCACCGGTCCCACGTAGCGCACGCCCATCGCGGCAAAGGGGTTGATGCTGGCCGGGTCGAAGAAGTGCCGGGTGCTGGATTTGGCACGTTTCATGAAGTCCATCAGGGGCCTGCTGACCGCTCCCAGCGCCTTCTTGCTGGCCCCCTCGCCCTCCTGAAACCACTTCTGCACCTGCAAGGTCCGCATGAACTTGCTCATCGCCCCGACATTTTCCGAGATGCTCATCTCGTTGTCGTTCAGCACGATCAGCATCCGCCGTTGGGTGTCGCCGATGGTGTTCAGGGCCGCCAGCGCCATGCCGCCGGTCAGCGCCCCGTCTCCGATCACGGCGGCCACCTTGTAGTCCTGGCCCAGCGCGTCGCGGGCCGTCGCCATACCCAGCGCGTTGGCGAGCGAGGTGGAGGCGTGTCCCACGGTGATGGCGTCGTGCGGCGACTCGGACACCTTGGTAAAGCCGCTCAGGCCGCCCTCTTTCTTGATGGTGGGCATCTGTGCGCGGCGTCCGGTCAGCAGCTTATGGGCGTACGCCTGATGCCCGACGTCGAACAGGATGCGGTCACGCGGGCTGTTGAGCACGTAATGCAGCGCCACGATCAGGTCGGTGGCCCCCAGGCTGCTCGCCAGATGCAGGCCGCCGGGGGCCGCGAGCTGCACGATCTCGCCGCGCAGTTCCTGGGCGAGAAGGGGCAACTGTTCGCGGCTCAGCTTCTTCAGGTCGTCGGGCGAATCGATGGCGTCGAGCAGCGGGGTCGCACTGGCCTGGAGATCCGCAGTCTGGACGGGTTGAAGCAGTTCTGGCGCGTGCAGAGCGGGTTGACTCAGGACGGATTCAACGGATGCATCGGTGACGGATTCTTTCACGACAGGTTCCTTCATGGCTGGCCTCCTGCAAAGTTGCGCCCGGTGAGCAGCAGGCCTTCGGGCGTGCGGAC
>JANXWI010000374.1 GCA_025351205.1 Deinococcus sp. | reverse complement strand
GTGAACATCAAGGACATCGAGGTGCTGAGCGTGCGCGAGCAGGGCGGGGCGCTGCGGCTGGGGCTTGAAACGCAGGGCGACGTGACGCGGGCCGGGGAGCTGCTGCGCGAGCTGGGCTACGAAACGCGCGGGCGGGGCTAGAAGGTCACGCGCCCGTAGATTTCGTCCATGCTCAGATTCAGGGCCACACCGGGGAGCGAAGTCTCACCCAGCACGCCCTCCAGTTGCCAGCCGCTCGGTGTCTTCCGGTACAGCTCGGCGGCACGGCTCTATCGTTCAGGCCATCGTCGTCCATGCCCGCATGGTACGCCGCCAAGCCTCAAGAGAACGGCAAGGCGGGCTGTGCTTCACCCTGTCTTTATGGGCTTAAGCTGCCCCCATGAAGATCGGAATTCTGGGGGCGGGGCACATCGGCAAGGCGCTGGCGCGGCTGCTGGCAGAGGCGGGCCACGAGGTCGGCGTCAGCAACTCGCGCGGGCCGGACACATTGCGCGACCTGGCCCACGAGATCGGGCACGGCGTCAAGGCCTTCAGCAACGAGGACGCCGCCCGTTTCGGTGAGCTGGTGATCGAGACCATCCCCTTTGGCAGATACATGGACATGCCCGCCGTGCAGGTGGAAGGTAAGATCGTGATCGACACGGCCAACTACTACCCCGAGCGCGACGGTCAGATAGACCTGGGCGGCCTGTCGGAGAGTGCCTTCATCGCGCGTCACCTGCCAAAAGCGCGGGTGGTCAAGGCGTTCAATACCATCTCTGCACAGCACCTGGAGACGCTGGGCGACGTGGGTAAACCGCTGGATGAGCGCCGCGCCATCTTCATCGCGGGCGACGACACGGAGGCCAAAGCCATAGTCACGGCCCTGATCGAGGAGATCGGCTTCGCGGCGGTCGATACCGGCAGCCTGGACGACAGCAGGGTGCAGCAGCCCGGCACGGCGATCTACGGCCCCGACCTGACGGCCACGCAGGCCCGCGAAGAGTTACACAAACTTCAGGGCAAATAGGGCAACGCGGCCACCACCGCCGTCACCGTGACGATGGCCCCCAGGGTGGTGAGCAGCACCACGCCCGCCACCGTCTGCGCGTCGCCGCCGTACTCGCGTGCCAGCAGCAGGGCGTTTACGGCGGTGGGCATACTGGCCGACAGCACCAGAACGGCCAGCGGCTGACCGCGCAGCCCGAGCAGCAGCGAGATGGCAAGCGCAATCAATGGCCCCAGAATCAGCCTGACGCCCGTGGCGAACAGCATCGGCGGCGTGATGCTCAACCGTCCGGCGGCCCCCAGCTGGATGCCCAGCGAGAGCAGCACCAGCGGCAGGGTGGCCTGGGCCATCAGGTGTACGCCCCGCGAAAGGCCCAGCGGCACGCCCACACCGCTGACGCGCCACAGCAGCGCCGCCAAGGCCGCCCACAGCACCGGCAGGCCCAGAATGGCCCGCAGGCTGCCGCGCCACCCGGCCCCGGAATTGTAGATGGCCGGACCCAGGATGTAGGTGCCGATCACGCCCACCAGAAACACCACCAGCGCGCGTTCCAGCCCGGCTTGTCCGAAGGCGAACAGCGCAATCGGCAGGCCCAGGTTGCCACTGTTCCAGATGGTGCTGCTCGCCACCACGCTGCGGCGCGTCTGAAGCTCCCAGCGGCGGGCGACCAGGCCGCTGAGCGTCACGGTGGCGGCCCAGGTCAGCAGGAAGGCGAGCGCCAGCGTCAACGCCTCGCGGGCGGCCACCTGCGCGTTCAGGATGGTGTCGAAGGCCAGGGCGGGCGTCAGGGCGTACAGGCTCAGGCGGGCCACGGTATCCTGATCGAGTTTCAGGCGGCGAGCCAGCAGAAACCCGACCAGCGCCACCAGCGCCACGGGCACGATGACGTTCAGCAGGGCGCTGAGCAGTGGGGGGAGCGGCGGCACCCGCAGAGTGTAGAGCGGCGCTGCCGGGCAGCAGGGGTTGCAGGACCAGACAGGCCCGCTCAGCCCTGGCGAAACAGGCGCTGATAGAGCAGCCAGCCGAAGTGAGGCACGCCTACAGCTTCAGCTCGTCGTGTGCTTTGGCGAAGCGGTCTTTCAGGAAACGCTGGTGGGCCAGCAGGTGCTGACTTCCGGCCTGCGCCGCGTCTCTCATGATGTCCTGCACCGCGCCCAGCAGCAGGTCGAGCTGTTCGCCCAGCAGGTCGCGGCCCGTCTTGCCGTCTTGCAGCGGCGTCACGTTCGCCAGCGAGGGCGGCAGCTTCAGGTAGGCCCGCACGGCTTCCGGGGCGTAGTCTTCGGCGATCTGGCGCAGCATGAATCCCGCACCCGCCGCGTCCTGTTCACGGTCTTTCAGGTAAGCCAGCGCCTCCTGACACCGGAAATGCAGCGCCCCGAGCCGTGCGCGGGCGTCGGCGGGCAGGCGTTCGTCGCGGGACAGGGCCAGCAGGTCGCCCACCAGGGCGGCGAGCGGCGGGGCCGGGGCGGCCTGAACCCGGAAGGGCACGCCCAGACGCTCGGCCTTGCGTTCCAGCTTGGCCGTGCGCCGCAGCAGCCTGCGCTCGATTCTGGCGGCCACGCGTTCCGGAAATCCAAGTACGGGCAGCGCCTCTCCCCCGGCCTGCGCGGGGAGTGCAGCGGGCGAACCCGCGAACGCCTTTTCCCTCTGACGACCCAGTTCTTCCCGACGGCTAGGGCGCGGGGCCGCCCGGAACAGTTCGCCCGTCGCCACCACCTTCATCAGCCAGGCCAGGCCCAGGCCCAGCAGCGGATAGATGGCCCACTCCGCACCCAGCACCGAGAACACCGCCAGGGCGATCAGGGCCGCCAGGATGGTCACCTTCTCCCGTCTCCAGGCATGAAACACCGTGCTGGCCAGCAGCGCGATGGTCAGGGCCGCCGCTGGATGCACCAGCCAGCCAGCTCCCAGCACGCTCAGCGCCAGCAGCAGCAGCAACGCCCCCAGCAGACCCGGAGACCGCCGCCCCCGCCGCGAGAAGATGACCGAGGCCAGGAACGCCAGCGTCATGCCGCCGAGCGGATGCACCACCCAGGAAATTGGTTCGAGCAGGTCAGGCACTGAAGGACTCCTAGAACGCCCGCCAGAAATGGCGTGCGGGCGGGTACTGCTTGCGGACAGTTTAGCGCCGCCAGCCTGCAACGGGTACTGGCGGTTGTCAGACCACCCGGGGCCTGCGGTACACTTGCGTCACCTCCCTGGAGTCGCCCATGCGCTTACGCTGAACCCTTTCTGCCAGACCTGACCGCCCACGACGGGTGGTCGTTCTTAGCATGCAAGGAGTTCACAGATGCACTGGAGCGAATCGTTCTATGCCCGTCAGGCCGAGATTCCCGGCATGTACACCACCACCATTCACTCTTCTACACACGCCCTGGCCGCCCGCGTGAACGCGCATCTGGGCAGGCCAAGCCAGGTGCTGGAACTCGGGAGCGGCGGCGGTCAGTTTGCGGTGGCCGCCGCGCTGAAGGGCCACGACGTGACGGCGCTGGAGCGCGTTCCGCTGCTGGTCGAACACACCCGCTCTCTGGCCCGGGAACACGGTACGCCGCTCGAAGTGCAGCAGGCCGACTTCTACACGGTTCGGCTTCCGGAGGCACATTACGACGCCGTATGCTACTGGGACGGCTTCGGTGTCGGCTCGGACGACGATCAGCGCCGTCTGCTGCGCCGGGTGGCCGGGTGGCTGGCCCCGGCGGGCCGGATGTATCTGGACGTCTACACGCCGTGGTACTGGGCGCAGGCCGCCGGAAACGCGCCGCAACTCCCTGGATTCGCCCGCGACTACGGCTTCGACGCCGACGGCTGCCGGATGCTCGACACCTACAGTCCCGACGACGGCACCGAACCTTTCACCCAGTCGCTGCGCTGCTACAGCCCGGCGGATCTGCGGCTGCTGCTCCAGGGCACAGGAATGACGCTGGCCGAACTCTGGCCCGGCGGCAGCTACGACGTGCAGGCAGGGGTCTGGACGCCGGAAGTGCCGCTCGCCCAGGCCATGACGTACGCGGCGGTGTTGAGGCCCGTGGTGTCCTGACTGGATTCACTCTGATTCCGGCAGCGTGATCCTGGTGGGGGTTTAAAAACAGAACGAATTGGCTGGAATCAGAGCGCCGGAAAAACCTGCTGCCGGACGTCGTTTTCAGCAGGCAGCAGCGGCCTGTCCACGTCTGCGCCCGCCGGGTCACGCGACAGAAATTCGAGGATGGCCCGGTTCATCAGCCGGGCCATGCGGCGGTTGTCCACCCGGCCCAGCAGCGGCGAGAAGCGCCTGAGAACAGGAATGAAGTTCAGGTCGGTGAAGTTCATGTGGGCGGTGCCCGCGATTTCGATAATGTGCCCGCCGTGGCGACCCTGCCTCAGCGACACGTCGAAGGTGCCGTGAAGCCCCAGATCCTGACGCCGCTGAATGTTCTGCGTGCTCAGCAGCGCCAGCACAGGCACTTTCAGATCGGGGGTGTTGCCACCCTCGCCGCCGATGGCTTCGAGCCAGGGGCCATCGAGGTCGATCACCCGCTGCACGCCGGGGGGCGGAGTGCGGGCGATGTCCAGCGCGGTCACGCCGCCGAACGAATGCCCCATGACGCTGATCCGGCTGGCATCAGCAGCCTTGAAAATGCCGTCGTCCCCCTCCTGCGAGAGCCTGGCGATGACAGCCCGGGTGTCGTCCAGCCAGCGCTGCCGCAGCGGTCCCAGCAGCGAGTAAGGTGGGGTCCGGGTCAATGCCCGGGTGGCGGCCAGGTAGGCCTCGGGCGTACCGGCACGGCGCTGGGCGGCCAGGTGCGTGGCCAGCCCGGCGGCGAACGCTGGCGTGTTCTGAGCCGCCCTGAGCTGCTGGTAGACCTCGTCCTGACCGTCGAACTGGGCGATCTGGCCGTCTGCGCCCCGGGCGATCAGCGAGTCGCCGGGGTGCGCCAGCGAAAGCACCAAGTAGCCGTGGCTGGCGAGTTCCTGGGCGGTAGAGGCGTTCTGCTTGCTGAAGCTGCCGTAACCGTGATTGAAGATCACCACCGGACGTCGGCCAGCAAGCACCGGCGCGTCCTGAAAGGCGAACGAGGGCGTCTCGCGGTTGAGGCCCGCCGGAATGCCCTGATATTTTGCCAGCATCGTCCTGAGCGCCGCCTCGTTGTAGGGCGCGGCCCGGTAACCAGCCGTACTGCTCGCCGGATACCAGATGTCCAGCGTGACGGTGCGGACAGAGCTACTGACGGTGGTGCTGGTGAAGCCGACCGCGTGCGGCCCACCGGGTTTCGGAATGGCGATGGTCGCCGTGGACAGCAGATACGCCACCGCGCCGAGGGCGATCAGCACGGCAACGACCCAGATCAGCACCTGTCACCGCCCCGGCGGGTTGAGGCGATGCTCGGTGGAATCTGGTCGTGATGGAGCGCGTACATGCTGTTCTCCTTTGATACGTGCCTGTCTGTATGTTTAAGATTCAAAAAAAGGGGTGGGGCGACTTCACGGTGGCGGCTTCAATCCGACAATTAGGACATCAGCCAGAGCGTGGGCGCTGGCAACCAGATCGAATGGGTGAGGATTCGGAGAATTGGAATCTGGCGACGAACCTGAACTCCACAGCTGAAACAGGCCGATCTGAAGGGCCATGAAACTGCGGCTCAGGTCTTCGGGGGCGAGATCGCTTCTCACCGTCCTCTGCGCTCTGGCCTCCTCGAAAGTGCCCGTCAGAAGCTGGAAGGTGGCCGCTCGCCCGGTGCTCAACAGCGTCTGGGCGGCTTCCAGTTCTGGGCCGGATTCCAGCCGAAACATGACCAGTTCGGCGGTGGCACGGTAGGTCGGGTCGCTGCTCAGCAGTTCGAGCTGGCGCACGAAGACCCGGCGGATGATCTCCAGAAAGCTGCCGCCCTCGGCGATGGCCTGCGCCACGACCAGCCCCGGCTGCTGGGCGGCCTGGGCGATCAGGGTGGTGTACAGCTCCGACTTGCCCGAAAAGTGGTGGTACAGCGCCCCGCGCGTGACCTGGGCCGCCTGGGCAATTTCAGCGAGGGTACTGGCGGCGTATCCCCGGTTGCCGAAGACCGACAGGGCCGCTCTGAGCAGCGCTTCACGGGTCAGAGCGGCGTCCTCCTGGGTCCGTTTCATACACAGATACAATCATACATGTATGTATCTGTTAAGGGGAATCCGATGCATTTGACCGGGAAGCAGGGCCGGCTGTGACCGTGCCCGTCAGTCAGGTGTCGATACCGCTCCGTGTGGCATTAACGTCCATTGGTGCCTTGGTGGAATAGGGTTCCCGGTCTGCCTCGTGGATCACAGGGGAGTCGCCCCAATCCATGAAGGCGTAATACTGCTGCATGGCTTCGGCGTAACTGGCGGCCCGGACGGTCCAGATGCGCCTGGACGCCGGGCCGAGCGTGGCCCGCACACCATCACCTGCGGATCCGGCGAGGCAGAACGTGTGCTCGGTGCACGTTTCCAGTTCTTCGACCCAGAGTTCATGTTCGACCATGATCACCGCGCATGCTAACAGTCAGGAGAAAAGGCGTGAACGCCGAAGCCCATTGAACGCAGACAGGGTGCTTACCAAGCGCATCTTACCAAGCGTGGTACCCTTGGGCATGACCAATCCGATTCGTGGCACGCTCAGCAGCAAAGGCCAGGTCACCATTCCGGCCAGAATTTTGCGCGAGCTGAGGCTCAAGCCCGGCGACAAGGTGATTTTTGAAGTCGAAGGCACGGGGTTCAGAGTTCTTCCCAGTCGCCCGGACATCCTGACGACCCTCGAAGCGCACCAGTTCAGCGATCCCGGCATGACGGACGCCACGGCCAGCGTGCGCCGGGACCGGGGCTGGCCAGACCGGGACCAGGACGACGAGTGATCTCACTCGATACCAACGTTATTTTTTCTGCGCTCAACACCGAAGACGGCAACAGGCGAGCCGCCCGCGCCGCTCTGGGCGCTGCCGCAGCGGCTGATGTCCTGGTCATTTCGCCGCCGGTCTACACCGAACTGCGGGCCAGTTCATCCTGGCAGTTCATCGAATCCTGGCTCACGGCAAGCCAGATTTCCACCCTCTGGGAGATGCCGCCGCCCGTCTGGACCCGCGCTGGGCAGGCGTTCAGAGCCTATGCTGATCTGCGCCGAGACAGAACGCTGCCGCGCCGCATCGCCGCCGACTTTCTGATCGCCGCCCACGCCGAGCATCATGGGGTCAGCGTGTTGACCTTCGACGAGACGGTCTATGAGGCCGTGTTCCCGCTGGTGAGGCGAATTCCGCTGCCCTGAATGACCGTTTCCAGTCCCAGTTGTCATGGACTGGGGGCGGCGTCTGCGTTCAGGGGCAGGTGTCGCGGGCATCAAACTGGAAGGCGCTGCGAAACTCGCCGGCCACCGGATCGCCCCGCGTTCTGGTACACACGATCTTGCCCGCCGCGTTCACGGTCATGGTCGTCAGCGTTCCGGCAAAACTCGAAAAGACGTCCATGCCGCCCGTCTCGACAGGCAGGCGTCCCCATTTGGTGCCGAAAGAATATGCCAGGGCGCGGGCCGCGTTGCCGGGCAATCTGGAGGCCCAGCGCGCCGCGTCGGCCCTGGTGTACAGCGCTTTACCGCACCAGATGAGCTGTGCCCGGCCACCACGCAGCACGTAGGCGCGCCCGATGCCGTACCCGTAGGTGTACATGTACATCCGGTCACTGCGGGCTGCCGGAAAGGCCACGATATCGGTGCGGGCGTCCACCACCGCGCCGCAGAACACGTTTGGGTCTGTGTGGGCAGCCAGCGCCAACATCTCCTGCCGGGTTTGAAACAGTAAACCTGCTGCGCGCTCGGCACCCACAGAGCCAGAGAAGGAAATCAGCCATACAGCCAGCAACAACCGGAACATGCCCCATGTTATCTGCCGTCTGTGACTGCTGCCTGAAGCACGAAAAAAGCCGCCCAGTCTCCCAGGCGGCCTTTTGTGAATATTTAAAGCTTACTTGCGCATGTTGGGTTCGAGGATCTTCTTGCGCAGACGGATGCTCTTGGGCGTGATCTCCACCAGCTCGTCGTCGCCGATGTACTCCAGCGCGTCTTCCAGGGTCAGCTTCCTGATCGGAGTCAGGCTCAGCGCGTCGTCGGCGCCGCTGGAGCGCACGTTCGTCAGCTTCTTGTTCTTGCAGACGTTGACGTCCATGTCCTTCTCGCGGGCGTTTTCACCCACGATCATGCCGATGTACACCTCGGTGGCGGGTAGGATGAAGAACGCGCCACGGTCCTGCAACTTCCAGATGCTGTAGGCGAACGAATTGCCCGCCTCCATGGCGACCAGCGAACCGTTCTGGCGGGTCTTGAGGTCACCGGCCCAGGGCGCGTAGCCGTCGAAGATGTGGCTCATGATGCCCTCGCCCTGGGTCATGCTCAGAAACTGGGTGCGGAAGCCGAACAGCGCCCGGCTGGGCACCTTGAACTCGACCCGCACACGGGTGCCCTGCGGCTCCATGTTGATGAGTTGCCCCTTGCGGCTGGTGATCGCGCCGATGACCGTGCTGCTGTGGTTCTCGGGCACGTCCACCACGAGGTGCTCGATGGGTTCGGACTTCTCGCCGTCGATCTCGCGCACGATCACCTGGGGCGCGCCCACCTGAAGCTCGTAGCCCTCACGGCGCATGGTCTCCAGCAGGATGCTCAGGTGCAGCTCACCGCGCCCGGACACCACGAACTCGTCGGGGCGCAGCTCCTCGACCTTGAGCGACACGTTGGTCATCACCTCGCGCTTCAGGCGGTCGTTCAGATGCCTGGAAGTCACGTACTTGCCTTCCTTGCCCGCAAACGGTGAGGTGTTGGGCTGGAAGGTCATGCTCACCGTCGGCTCGTCCACCGTGATGATCGGCAGGGCCTCCGGGTCGGCCAGGTCGGCGATGGTCTCACCGATCTGCGCGTCCTCGATGCCGGCCAGGGCCACGATGTCGCCTGCGCCCACCTCGTCGGCCTCGATGCGGTTCAGGCCCATGTGCGTGAACGGCTGCACCACCCGCGCCTTGGACATGGTGCCGTCTTTGTGCATCAGCTGCACGAACTCGCCCTTCTTGACGGTGCCGCGCTTGACCCGGCCCAGCACGATGCGCCCCAGGTACTCGGAGTAGTCCAGGTTGGTCACCAGCATCTGGAAGGGGGCCGTCAGGTCCACGCTGGGCTGGGGCACGTACTCCAGCACCATCTCGAACAGCTCGTGCATGTCGTCCTGTGGGCTTTCCAGGTCCTTGTAGGCCTTGCCTTCACGGGCCACGGCGTACAGGATCGGGAAATCGAGCTGGTCGTCGCTGGCTCCCAGTTCGGCCATCAGGTCAAACGTCAGGTTGACCACTTCCTCGATGCGCGCGTCCTGGCGGTCAATCTTGTTGATCACCACGATGATCTTCAGGCCCAGTTCGATGGCCTTGCGCAGCACGAAGCGGGTCTGGGGCATCGGGCCTTCGGCGGCGTCCACCAGCACCAGGGCGGCGTCCACCATGCCCAGCACGCGCTCGACCTCTCCGCCGAAGTCGGCGTGGCCGGGCGTGTCGAGAATGTTGATCTTGACGCCCTTGTATTCCACCGCCGTGTTCTTGGCCAGAATGGTGATGCCGCGCTCTTTTTCCAGGTCGTTGGAGTCCATGGCCCGCTCGGCGATCTCCTCACCGTGCTTGAGCTTCAGGGTCTGCTTGAGCAGGCCGTCGACGAGCGTGGTCTTGCCGTGGTCAACGTGTGCAATGATGGCGATGTTCCGGTATTCCATGTTCACTGTCTCCTTGGTGGGCCAACCCTGCTCTCGCCGCCGCTGCCCCGCTGGCCTTTCCAGCGCTCTGAACACGCGTTCCCGATTCGCCGGGCAGGTGCCAGCGCCGTGACATGCAGGGAGCGGCAGAAGGTTCTGAGAAACGCCGGCCACAAAAAGGCCCGCTGAAGGTCAGGCGGGCTTCACAAACATGGATTGTAGCGCATCAGGGCAGGTTGTGGTCAGGCAGAGGTCACGCTTCTTTCCTGGGCAGTCTCTGAACAGCACGAGCGCCGCTTGCCCCTCCCGCCGACAGCCTGTATACTCTCAAGTCGGCCAAGTGGAACGGGGCGGCCAACAGTCTCCAGCGAGAGACGGCCCATGTTCCCGGACGGCAACCTGATTCCCGTTTCTGCGGGGCAGTGTTCGCCGGGCCAGGGAGATTCATGCCTAAGATGAAGACCAAGAAGAGCGTCACGCGCCGGGTGAAGATCACGGCGACGGGCAAGGTGATGGCGTTCAAGAGTGGCAAGCGCCACCAGAACACCGGCAAGAGCGGCGACGAGATACGGGGCAAGGGCAAGGGCTTCGTGCTGGCCAAGAGCGAGTGGGCACGCATGAAACTCGCGCTGCCGAAGGGGAACTGAGCCATGTCACGCGTCAAGACCGGAGTTGTCCGCCGCCGCCGCCACAAGAAGACCCTCAAGCAGGCCAAGGGCTTCCGTGGATCGCGCAGCAAGAACTACAAGAACGCCTTCCAGACCCTGCTGAACGCCGCGACCTACGAGTACCGGGATCGCCGCAACAAGAAGCGCGACTTCCGCCGCCTCTGGATACAGCGCATCAATGCCGGTGCGCGTCTGCACGGCATGAGCTACAGCACCTTTATTGCCGGCCTGAAGGGTGCGGGCATCGGGCTGGACCGCAAGGTGCTGGCTGACCTCGCCGCCCGTGAGCCGGAAGCCTTTGCCGTGATCGTGCAGAGCGCCAAGGCCGCCCACGCTTCCATTCAGGAAGCACGCAAGAGCACGGCTGCCTGAACTCAGGTCCGGGTATCAGAGGCGTCCCTTCGGGGGCGCTTTTTTTATGCCTGCCCTCCGCCGGAAATCATCGCCGCGACGTCCGGGCCATCGCCACGTGATCAGAACAGCGCTGTTGACGACGCCTGACCGCTTCTTGGGCAGGATGAACAGAACTCAGAGCATTTGTCATAAGTAGACCAGCAGTTCTCCTCTCCCCTTGTGGGACTGGTACAGCGTCTTGACCAGAGCAGCGCCGTTGACGACGCTTGGTCGCTCGCAGAGAGAAGGGCCTCGCGCAGCGAGGGGGTGAGGGGGCCACCGAGGAACGCTTTGTTATGACAAATGCTTTAGCCGTTCATCCGGAATCCGTGATCAGTGGCCGTGCAGAACCGGACCGGGAGGCAGCGGGGTGGTGCTGAGCAGCTCGTTCTTGCGCTCGAAGGCTTCCATGAACCTTCCGAGCAGCAGCATCTGGGTGCGGTACTCACGGATCGCCCTGGCCTTTTGCAGCACCTGCGCGGGCGTCAGGTCGGCGCGGGTCCAGGCCAGGTTCATGCCCCGGCTCGGCAGGGTCAGCGGAGAGGTGCGGTGGACGCCCTTGGGCAGCGGCCATTCCAGACCGCCGTGGACCACCCAGAAGCGCAGCCGCCCGGCCTGACCGCGCCTGGCCATCAGGCGCAGGGCCAGGTAGCCGGTGGTGCGGTGGTCGGGGTGAGCGTCCTGCGGGGCAGGAACCAGCAGCAGATCGGGCTTCACCGCGTCCAGGCGGGCGTCCAGGTCGCGTTCCAGATTCAGCCCGGTGTAGCTGCTGCCGGGGTTGAGCGCGCCGTCGTAGCCGACCCGGTTGAGCTGGGTGGTGGGCGAGAGGTACGGCGTGGCGTAGTTTTCCAGGAACAAGTGCAGCAGCCCGCCGTCGGGGTAGCCCAGGAAGCTCAGGTGGCTGGCAGGCACGCCCAGCACACGGGCCGCCGCCCGGGCCTCGTCCATGCGCTTCAGGGCCAGGTCACGGAACGCCTGCGGGCCGGGGCGCAGCTGGCGGCCCTCGAAGGCCGCATCGAACTCGAAGCCGTCGCCGCTGGTCATGAAGGTCAGGTAGACCTCGGCCCCGGCTGCTCTGGCCTGCTGTATCAGGCCGCCGCAGCACAGCGTCTCGTCGTCGTGGTGCGGAGACAGCACCATGATCCGCTGGCCGCTGTAAAAGGGCGTGGTGGCAGGCAGGTGGGCCACGCGCGCCGCCGCCAGCGGCTGGGTCAGACGGGTAAACGGCGCGAAGTTGATCCAGAGCGCCAGCGCCAGCGCCGCCAGCAGCACCGGCATCAGCCAGCGGCGCTGACGGCCCGGTTTCTGGTCGACGGGGCGTTGCCGGAGCGAGCGTCGGTGCAGAAGGCGTCGCCTGAGGGGCGAGAACGGCCTCACGGTTCTGAATCTACAGGGTCTGAATCTAAAGGGTCTGAATCTACAGGGCCTGAATTTGCAGGTCCTGAAACCCCGCCGCCCGGGCGTGGTTTGGGCGAGCCGTTCAGCCCGGCAGGCCCGCGCGCGTCGCCAGACCCGTACAGCAGACCGGCCAGCGCTGCGTGCAGCGCGTCCAGGGCGGCTTCGATCTGCCATGAGGGGCGGTCACGCGGCCCGACCATGTTCGACACCCCACGAATCTCGGTGCAGGCCACGCCATGCAGCGCGGCGGCCTGCGCCACCCCGGCCCCCTCCATGCCCTCGACCAGAGCACCGGGAAAGCGGGCCAGCAGCGCTCCCGCCTGCGGCCCACTGCCCGTGGCCGCACTGACCGTAACAAAGGGGCCGCAGGCCAGCCCCAGCCGTGAGGCGAGCGCCTGACTGCCTTCCCATGCAGCAAAGAGACCCGGATTCTCAGCTCCGGGCAGCACGCTCAGACCCAGCTCCGCAAACCCCAGGAAGGTCTCGCCGTCCCAGGCTCCCAGATCGCCGTAGACCATCCGGCTCGCCACTGCCACTATGCCGGGGACCAGACCGGATTCCGTGTAGGCCCCACCGATTCCGGCACTGACCACCAGATCCGGGCGCGGGCCACGGTGCAGCGCCTGCTGGGTCGCCAGCGCCGCCGAGACCGGCCCGACGCCGCAGACCACGGTGCGGGCGGGCAGGTCGGCGAGCCGCCGGGCCTCAGCCGCCGTCGCCACCACGATCAGAACGTCCATGTCACCAGTATGCCGCGCCCCGGGGCCAGGTGCCGGGCAGGTTGACCGCTTCAGGCTGCCCGTCATGGCTGGCGCACCATCAACCGGTCCGATAGGGGCGCTTTTCCCCTCGACCCTTGTGGGAGCGGGGCCTTACGCAGCGAGGAAGTGAGGGGGAAGGCGGGCCGAGCATCCCAGGAACTCTGACCAACTATCCCCCGCTGATCGGTTGACGCTGTCTCAGCCCGGTGGGCGGTGAGGCTTCCCGTCTTCCTGAGCCGAACCCTCAAATTGAGGACGACTGCGCTCAGGGTTGCCCCACAGTCATGAGAAACACTTTTCCGGCGACGTGTTTCACCCGGCCTCCTGACCGCAGGGTCACGGCGGGATGTACCGAACACAGCTGCCTCATGGCAACAAAAAAACCCCGCCTGAGACGAGGTTTCTTTCTTCTGGTGCGGATGCCCAGACTTGAACTGGGGACCTCACGCTTATCAGGCGAAAGATCGTCTGTTTTTTCTGGTGTATTGGCTTGTATTGATTGGTGTTTTTTCTGCACTCAGAGGACGTTTGTTCCGATTATATTTAGAGCCGTGTGTAACCATGTTACGCCTGATACTACCTCCTTTGGGTATCGTTTGGGTCCAAAGATGAGTGCTGCCAGTGACGTCCTATACCCACAATTGGAGCTTTGTGCCGAAGTACCAATGCTCCCCGGAGTCACCGCTGGTTCAAGCACAGTGGCTCGTGTTGAATTAGGGTGGCTCCTCCTGCCTGACGCAAGCTTGCACGTGACATGCCAGTCAGCCATGCTCATTTCCCCAACAGCGGTCCGTCAAGCTGGGTACGGCTGACTTCATGCACACGAAACTGGCCGCAGGGTTGGAGATGCTCATCGGGTTCCCCTGGTAAACTCAGGGCCACCAGGGAGGCCGACCTATGGAGTTCAAGTCCAGATTCAGGCAGGCAGACGACTCGCTGCTCAAGCTCAACAGGCAGGGTGACCAGCGGAGCCTTGGCCCTGACCTTTATAAGCCTAGCCCGACCCCAGAACAGGTCGCCCACCAGCAGGCGCAGAGCACCGCCGTGGTCCAGGCCAGCCTGTCGCTCAGAAGGGCGCAGCAGGAACAGCAGCGTCAGGTCTTCCCCCAGCAGTTGGGGGCCTTCACTCGCCTCGACAAGTCTGGCCCCGCACACGTCCAGCGGCAACAGCAGCGGGCTGCACCAGTGTTGCAGGCCGCCGAACTGCGGCGACAGGACGACTTAGCTATACGGCGCACCCAGAACGAACTGAGCACGGTGCAGCGCAGCGTGCAGGTCAGCAGCAAGACACTCTCGGCTTACGGTCTGGCCCCCGCTGGCCCGCTGGACATAATCCAGCTTCAGCGTGAAGAGGACAGGCAGGCCGCACGTGCTCCAGTTCCACCCTTACCTCTCAGCCCGGTTCAGCGTCAGGCCCTGATGCAGCACGCCACCGACGAGATTGGGGCGGCCCTGACCAGAGATGCTCGCTACCTACCAGCAGCGGGCCGGGCAGACGTGGCCCACGCAGCCGTGCAGCGCTTTGCTGAGCAAGGACTGGACCGGGAAGCATTGCGAAGCGTGATGGTGCAGCGTGTGCCGGACGAGAACACCCGCGAGAGTGTCAATCGGTTGCTCACTGCCCAGCGCCGTCAGGAGACCCAGGCGCAGGAAGATAAAGAAGAACGCGGCCTGCTGCTGGGCCACCACGGGTTGCAACGCCAGTTGCAGGACGCCCAGGCGGAACATGACGGGCAGCAAGGCCAGAGTCTGAGTGAACGCATCCAGGCCAGACAGGGAGCGGGACACCCGCTCCCGACAGAGGTGCGCCGTCAACTGGAACTGGGGCTGAATGCCGATCTGAGCAGAGTCCGTATCCACGACGACGCCGAGGCCGACAAGCTGGCCAAGAGTCTTCATGCGGTGGCCTTCACCAGCGGGCAGGACATCTTCTTCCGGGCGGGCAAGTATCAGCCCGGCACCCCGACGGGCTTCGCTCTCTTGCTGCACGAAGGTACGCACACAGTGCAGCAGGCCAAGGGGCAGGCCAAACCGGGCATTGACGCGGACCCTGGGCTGGAACAGGAAGCCGTTGCGAACGAGGGCATGGTCGCAGAGGTCACCACGGCTGAGGGTGCTTCTCCTGAACGGGGGTCGGGCGCTCGGCAGACGGTTCAGCCGAGGCCATCGGTGCAGCGCAAGGCGGCCAGCGCGGGAGACATGCCCGTTCAGCGTCTGACCGACAGTCCCCCGAGCTGGCACGTCACGGCCACCTCGCAGCAGCTGGAAGGCATGGTTCACACCCAGCTGCCCACGTTGCTGCGAAACATCCAGATGGGCGTGATGCTCGACCAGGGGTACTACCAGAGCCGGAACCGGGGCCGCCAGCTGCCGATCACGCCCTCCGGCCAGATCTTCCTCGATACCCTCGACCATCTGCCGCTCTCTGCGGCGTCCAAGGTTCACGTTCTGCAAGCCGCCATCGAGGGACCCCACCTGCCCGACACCGTCCGCAGCGACCTGATCCAGG